>NZ_JASWIM010000028.1:0-80681 GCF_030291335.1 Arenibacter flavimaris | reverse complement strand
ATTGAAGCCCTGGAAATAATTTAATCATTGGTTTTACTAAATTGCTCCTATTAATAAAAACTATTTATCAAAAAAAACACGACTGATCAAATTAATCCTAATTTTTTATTAAACACAACAATTATTCTTGATCCCCCATCATCCTATCAACAATTAAAAACCACTGGAACGCTTTGTATGCCCATTCACCTCCCGATTAATTTTTACGACTTAAGGTTCGCTTTTATTTGAACAAAATTCCTTTAAGCTTGGAGTAGCTGAAGTATAAAGTAGTGGAAATCTTTCTTAAAACTTTCGTAATTACTTCCTGTGGCCGGACCATTGAAACCCGTGTATATTTTTTGCACATCACCCTTTTTATCCACTATTATAGTAGTTGGGAAGGAAAGAACATGATTTAGCATTGGCAACTTTTTTTGTGCCATTTCCTTGTCTATACCACCATATTGGGCCAATAATATAGGGTATTGAACGCCTATTCTTTCCTTAAGTCTATCAATGGATTTATAGGCGGACTCCCTGGTTTTGGCATATTCGAAGGCAAGGGCCACAACAGCTATTTTTTCATTGGAGTGTTTTTTTAGATACTCTACCAGAAACTTGGTTTCATCCAAACAATTTGGGCACCAGGTCCCCATAATTTGAACTATGACCACCTTATCCTTAAAGGCGGGATCTGACAAGGACACTAAATTGCCATTGTAATCCGGAAACGAAAAGCTTAGTGTGTGATATCCTTTTTTTAAATAGGTCAAAGCTTCGGAATTGGGCAGCTCATAATTTTCATTCCTTTTTGCCCTGAAAAATTCCTTGGAATGGTTACCGGAATAAAACACTCCCACCATGGAGCTATCCGTAGTTTTGGCTTTGAACAAGTAGGCACGTGCACCGTCAAAGGTGGAGAACTTTACGGAATCCACACTATTGATGCCTTCCAGAAAACGATAATCGCCCGTAGTGGTCCTAAAAGTACCGGAAACCTTATCATCAACTTGTTTAAAGATACCTTTGGCCTTATAGCTTTCCCCTTCTTCAGGTATAAATTCCACTTCCCAGTCACCTGAAATATTGGTGTTTGGAATACCCTTACTTTTAAAGCGTTCCTTAATTCCATGGACAGCAATAAAGGGCAATACCCTGTCTTCGTTTTCCTTGATAAATTTACCACGTATCCCATGTGCCGTAAATTTTGCAGCCAAATATCCTTCAAAAACAGGCAATCTTATGATCACCGAATCTCCCTTCACCTTTATTTCATCGATATAAATAGTTTCATCGGCGTTGTACAGTTCCATTGTGTAGGTACCCCTTTCCACCTCCTTAAGCCTAAAATTGAAAGGTAAACTTTGGTCGTCGCCCACGGTTAATTGGGCCAACCAAATACCTTCTGCCAAAACACCTGTATTAAAGTCCCTACAGCCATTAAGCATTATAAATAGACCAAATATGAAGAAAATGCGCTTCATGTTAAATCATTAAAAATTAAACCAAGGGGGAAATTATCGGGCCTATCCACAGGTTGGTCCCGTGAATTGAAATGGGGGATTGAAAAAAATACCAAGTTAAGTAACAAAAAATTTTGGATAATAAAAAATAAAACATTCAATCAAATACGTATTGAATGTCTTCTAGCATTGTTTTATATTTGAGGTCTTTAAAAAAACTCGATGAAAATATCTTACAACTGGTTGAAGCAGTTTTTAAAAATTGACTGGGATTCTAATAGGACAGCTGAATTATTAACTGATCTAGGCCTGGAGGTTGAGGGTATTTCCCCTTTTGAATCTGTCAAAGGAGGATTGAAAGGTATCGTGGTCGGGGAAGTTTTAACCTGCATAAAACACCCAAACGCGGATAAACTAAAATTGACCACCGTAGATATAGGTCTAGAAGCTCCATTACAAATTGTCTGTGGCGCCCCCAATGTTGAGGCTGGCCAAAAAGTGGCAGTGGCTACCATAGGAACAACCTTGTATACGCCCGAAGGAGAGAAATGGGTGATAAAGAAAGGGAAAATTAGAGGTGAGGAAAGCCATGGTATGATCTGCGCCGAAGATGAACTGGGATTGGGCGAAAGCCATGATGGAATTATGGTACTCCCCGATGGCCTAAAAGTTGGAACGCCCTGTTCCGAAGTTTTCGAAATTGAAGTGGATGAGGTCTTTGAGATTGGTCTCACCCCAAACAGGGCCGATGCCATGAGCCACTTTGGAGTTGCAAGGGATTTAAAAGCAGGATTTAAGCAACTGGACATCCTAAAGGAATTGATTACTCCTCCAGTGACCAATTTTAATATTGTAAACCGATCATTAAAAATTGATGTTGAGGTAGTTAAAAGTGAACTGGCCCCTAGATATTGTGGTATAACCATTAGCAATCTAATTGTACAACCATCGCCAGACTGGCTTAAGAATAGATTGAGATCAATCGGAATTACCCCAAAAAACAATGTGGTGGACGCTACCAATTATGTATTGCACGAGTTGGGGCAGCCTTTACACGCCTTTGATGCCGCCAAGATAAAGGGGAACAAAATAGTGGTCAAAACGCTTCCCAAAGGAACCAATTTTATCACTTTGGATGGTGTTCAACGCAGCTTGGATGAAGAAGATCTTATGATCTGTGATACGGAAAAACCCCTCTGCATAGCCGGTGTCCTTGGAGGGCAGAATTCCGGGGTAACGGAAAGTACTAGTAGCATATTTTTGGAAAGTGCCTTCTTTAACCCAGTATCCGTGCGAAAAACGGCCAAGAGGCACAGTATAAACACAGATGCTTCCTTCCGTTTTGAAAGGGGGATTGATATTGATAATGTTGAATATTGCCTTAAACGGGCCGCCCTGCTTATCCACGAAATTGCAGGTGGTGATATTACCTCGGACATTGTAGATATATATCCAAAAAAGAAGGATGACTACCACGTGTTTTTAACTTTTGACAAAATAAATAAATTGATTGGTCAAGAAATACCTAAAGACACTATAAAATCCATTTTGGCCTCATTGGATATAAAGGTCAAGAACGTAACGGAATCCGGCCTGGGATTATCAATTCCTTTTTACCGAGTTGATGTTCAAAGGGAGGTAGACGTGATTGAGGAAATTCTTCGTGTTTTCGGCTATAATAATGTTGAGTTCAAAGAAAAACTAAACGCCTCCATAGCCCCTACTTCCAAGTTTGAGGATTATAAGATCCAAAACATTATAGGTAATTTTTTGGCTTCCAAAGGTTTTAATGAAATAATGGCCAATAGCTTAACCTCCCCCGCCTACAACAAATTGTCGGGAGATATAAAGGAAGAGCACACCATTTCCATGCTAAACCCCCTTAGTTCAGATTTATCCGTTTTGCGGCAATCTATGCTGTTCTCAGGTTTAGAGGCCATTGCCCACAACAGCAATAGGCAGATGCAAAACCTTAAAATATTCGAATTTGGAAAAACCTATCACCAATATCAGACCCAAAGAGAGGAAAAAAAGCATCTGAGCATTCTTGTCACTGGGAACAGATTGGAGGACACTTGGACCACACCACCCAAAAAGGCCGACTTCTTTTACCTCAAGGCCATTGTGGAAAATCTCCTGAATAGATTGGGACTGACCCAACTTATTTCCCAACCTAATTCCAGTGATATTCTATCGGAAGGGATAACCTTGCTTTTGGCCAATAGGCGAATTGTGAGCATTGGGGTCGTAAAGAAATCCATTTTAAAGGAATTTGATATTAAGGAAGAAGTGCTATTTGCGGATTTTGACTGGGATTATATCTTGGAAGCCATTGTGAACAGCAAAATAGTCTATACAGAGATTCCAAAATACCCTGAAGTGAAGAGAGACTACGCCCTTTTAGTAGATGAGCAGGTAAGTTTTAAACAGATTTATGATATAGCACTTCAGACTGAACGGAAATTTTTAACAAATGTGAACCTTTTCGATGTTTACAATGGCAAGAATTTACCAGAAGGCAAGAAGTCATATGCTGTAAGCTACACCTTACAGGATGAGAACGGTACCTTGACCGACAAACAGATAGATAAGATAATGAATAAGCTCCTACACCGCTATGAAAGCGAATTGGGAGCCGAATTAAGGTAGATTTGCCGCTGAAAGTATATTGGGCAGAATAACGCTGTCTATTTCATGAATAACCCCATTGCTTTGATTGGCATCGGCATTGGTGATTTTGGCCCTATTACCGGCCCTGTCCATGAGTACAATATCCAATCCGTCCATAGAGGCGAAAATTTTATCGCCCTGTACGGTCGTAAAACTTGCTTTGCCATTCCCGTTGCACAAAGCCTTCAAAATTTTTGAGGCGGTTATGTTGCCTGCAACAATGTGGTAGGTTAAAAGCGAAAAGAGTTCCTTTTTGTTTTCCGGCAATAATAATTCCTTCAAGTCTACTTGTGAGAGTTTTTTAAAAGCCAGATCTGAGGGCGCAAATACAGTAAACGGACCATCCTCGTTCAATATCTTGTCCAAATTGGCTGCCTTTACCGCTTCCAACAAAGTATAGTGGTGTCCAGAATCGGCGGTACTTTCTATTATTGAATTTTCTTTTTTTAAAAAACTATTTTCCTTGAACGACGTTTGGCCAAAACCAATGGAGGTAATCAAAAATAATAGAGCGCAAAAGGTCACATAGCTATTCATTGGTTCTAGGGCTTGGTAATGATAGTAAAAATCGACGAACGGTTAAATTCCTCGACAATATACAATATTCGATCTATTGTTTTAAAAAAAGTTATTAACTATATTTTTTAATACCACAATGCCAATATTTAGGCGGAAAAAACATCAAATTGCCATTTAGTTACCTTGTTTATTTCCAATTTTAACGGTTGAAATCTCGATCGAAAATCTTATTTCCTTAACTTTATGTCCATTGCTATAAATGAATATCAAATGTTATTGAGAAGGACCAATATTCAGGAAAAGCTTATTCTGGCAAAGCAAAGGGACAAGTCTGCCAATCAATTATTAAATGAGGTGTATCGTCTTTTGGCCGAAGATAGGGAAGCCCGGAAAAGAATTGGGACCAACCTTATAAGTAAGGACACAGTGATCTCCAATGCCTTTGATTTTGATCTATTGGAGACTGATAAAATTTACCATATTCGGCATATAAAAAAAATAGCGGTCGACTATAGGCTGCGTTTTTTGGATTCGCATTATTTTAAAGGTGCAATTCCTACGGATGCCATTTCCAAAATTAATAAACTGGAAAAAGTCCATAATTTGGAATTAAAGGGGTTTAAGATCCTGGCCCCCTCAAAGCTTTTCAAATTGGAAGATAGGGATGACCCCATTTTGTTTGCCCCGATCGGGAATGACCATTACTATTTAATCCACAAATGGGGCCGTGATCTGCATCCACTGCGAAAGATATTAATGTGGCCTTTCAAGAGCTTGGTAAATCTAATTGGCCTGATAGTGGGCATTAGTTATTTGGTTACCCTACTGGTCCCCAACGGGTTGTTCTCCAAGGAAGGTTCCAGCTTTCAATTTTGGGTGATTTTCCTATTTATGTTTAAATGTCTTGCTTCCATAGTAATATTTTACGGCTTTGCCATGGGCAAAAATTTCAATCCGGCCATCTGGAATTCCAAGTACAAAAAAACCTAGGGAAAAAATACTGCTGTCCAATCTGTTTTAGTCGGAAAACAATTCCATGGTAATACCGTCCAAATCAATTTAGCAACCAAGAGTTGTACGGGTTCTTTGGACAATGTTACATCGATATATGCACTTGGGCTTTGTGTGAGATCCAAAATCCTTAATAAATAATTGATTTCTTTAGTGTCCTTTGGCAGAACACAGGCCAAAAGGCCTTTATTTCCGGAAAAAGCTACCGATCTTACATCCAGGTCACAATTTAAGTCTTCCGCAAAAACAGTACGGATCAATCCCAAAAGTTGTGTGTGAATTACAAAAAGATATAATTTACTATCTCATTTTTGTGTCCTGTTCATTTTTTGCATCGCCCAAAAAACGAACCAAAAAACGCTAGGCTGATTTTAAATTTCTTTAAATCTACGCACTTTCCACTGCCCCGGCGTCCAGGCCGCTTTCACTTGGGTGAAATGCTCTATGGACGCCTTCCGCCTTCCAATGTGAAAACCACTTGATTTAAGACGAAATTGAAAATAGGCCGGTCCTTACGTTGCGTCAACCTTCATGTGGGGATAAGTCATTTTCCGTTATTAAAAACCTTTGGCATTGACATCAAGGTCCTTGATCCCTTTCCGTAAGCAAAGAACGATTAGCAATTAGCAATGATCTGTGTTCCTCGGCCAAAAGCTAGAAAGCAAATTAACACATTGACTCATTGCTACATTTTCAAATTTCCAAATTATCTCATTTTTGTGTCCTGTTCATTTTTTGCATCGCCCAAATGCGCAGCATTCATGAATACCATTAAAAATCAATAGACCAGCCGATGAATAAAAAACGACCAGGGCCGAACAACCAAGGTACGGGGTACCTTGTGGTTAGGAGGAGCCAGCTGTAGCCAAGGCAGGCTGATTTTAAATTTCTTTAAATCTACGCACTTTCCACGGCCCCGGCGTCCAGGCCGCTTTCACTTGGGTGAAATGCTCTATGGACGCCTTCCACCTTCCAATGTGGAAACCACTTGATTTAATACGAAATCGAAGATTCACGAAAACCTATAAAAAACAATAATAACCACTTAAGTAAATTGAAAATAGGCCGGTCCTTTCGTTGCGTCAACCTTCATGTGGGGATAAGTCATTTTCCGTTATTAAAAACCTTTGGCATTGCCCTCAAGGTCTATGGTTTGGTCGTTCTTCTTCCGTCGTGGAGATGGCATGGCCGTTAAGAATTATTGAAACCCTGGAAATAATTTAGGCCATGGCATCGGTCCTTAAAATCCAGAGATTTTAGAGACCACCTAGCGAAGAAGGGTCTTTTCTCCTGCCTGCCGGCAGGCAGGTTTGTTTAGCTCATGGCTGGTTATTTTCCTAATTATGTATTCGTGAACCGTAATATGGGCACTGCAGTCCTCCTCGGGTTTATAAAACCCCATTTTGTCACCATTCCTGTAGTATAGTTTTGGCTGAGGCATTTTTTTCAAAATCGCCATTGTCCGGATCAACGTCAATTCCATTCGGATCGGCTTTTAAAAAAGCCGTTTTCAAAACCCCGTCTTTTTGAAGTAGTACGGTATAGTTGGCCAATAGGCTTGGAGCATCGTCACTCTTTTCCCCAACGCCTTCCTCGGAACAACCCACGGTAAGACATGCAATAAACATCCATAGGTAGAGATAGGTTTTCATTATGTAAGAATTGGGTCCTACAAAACTACACTGGAACGGCGTACATTTTGTTGCGCTGTTCCTTTATGGTCTTATCGGACATATAATCATCAAACGTCAAATACCTATCAATATTACCTTTAGGAGTCAATTCTATTACCCTATTCGCTACAGTTTCGGCAAACTCGTGATCATGGGTCGTAAAGAGAACAGTGCCTTTAAAGTTCTTTAAGGAATTATTGAAAGTGGTTATACTCTCCAGGTCCAAATGGTTGGTAGGCTCATCCAACATAACTACATTGGCCCTCATTAGCATCATTCTACTCAACATACAACGTACTTTCTCCCCTCCGGACAATACCGTACATTTTTTCAATGCCTCTTCACCGCTAAACAACATTTTTCCCAAAAACCCCCTGATATTAACTTCTTCCCTTTCTTCTTCTGTTTTGGCCCATTGCCTTAACCAGTCCACAAGATTGATATCTTCTGTAAAGAAGGAGGCATTATCTGCAGGTAGGTATGATTGGTTGGTAGTTACCCCCCATTGAAAGGAACCACTGTCCGCCTTTCTATTCCCATTAATAATCTCGTAAAATGCCGTTGTGGCCCTTGAATCCCTGGAAATTATAGCCACTTTATCGCCTTTGGCCAAATTGATATTGACATCCTGAAATAAAATTTCACCCTCCTCCGTTGAAGCGGACAACTTTTCCACGTTCAATATCTGATCTCCTGCCTCCCTTTCTCTGTCAAAAATAATGGCTGGGTATCGTCTGCTTGAAGGCTTGATGTCCTCAATTTTTAATTTGGACAACATTTTCTTTCTGGAAGTGGCCTGTTTGCTCTTTGCCACGTTGGCACTGAACCTTTGAATAAACTCTTGTAATTCCTTGGCTTTTTCTTCTGATTTTTTGTTCTGTTGTGCCCTTTGTCTTGCCGCCAATTGACTGCTCTCATACCAAAATGTATAGTTCCCCGAGTATAAGTTCATTTTCCCGAAATCTATATCCCCAATATGCGTACAAACAGAATCCAAAAAGTGCCTATCGTGCGAAACTACAATAACCGTATTCTCATAATCGGCTAGGAAGTTCTCCAACCAATTGATGGTTTCATAATCCAGGTCGTTGGTAGGCTCATCCATGATCAATACATCCGGATTGCCGAACAAGGCCTGGGCCAATAAAACCCTAACCTTGAGTTTGGAATCCAAATCGCCCATTAAGGTGTAATGGAATTCCTCCGTAATTCCCAAATTGGACAACAGGGCTGCAGCATCGCTATCGGCATTCCAACCATTCATTTCCTCAAATTGCACTTGCAGCTCCCCTATTCTATCCGCATTCTCGTCACTATAATCTGCATAAAGGGCGTCGATCTCCTTCTTTATCTTGAACAAAGGCTTATTGCCCATGACAACACTCTCCAAAACCGTATATTCATCATAGGCATTGTGATTTTGTTCCAAGATAGACATCCTTTTTCCTGGCTCCAAGTGAACATGGCCGGATGTAGGATCTATTTGTCCCGAAAGAATTCGTAAAAATGTGGACTTTCCCGCTCCATTGGCACCAATAATACCATAACAATTACCTTGTGTAAAGGATACGTTTACTTCATCAAAAAGAACCCTTTTTCCAAATTGCACAGATAAATTTGATACTGACAGCATATAATATGTTTTAAATTTTGTGCAAAAATAACAAAAATAAACCCGTTCAAGCAACTATATTTCAACGGTTACAGATGTCATTTTAACTAAGGAACAATAGTTTTAACTCACAATTAACAGCCTGTATCTCTTGAGTTTATTAGATTTGTTCACTATAAAGTAGCTATTCTCATATGAATAAACCTTTACTATATTCTTTTCTTATTGCATTAGTTGGTTGCAGTACGATAGAAAAAAAATCCCCTGGTGCATTCTTTGCTGGTGAAATTGTAAATCCCACAAGCGAATATGTTGTACTTTTTAAAGACGATATTGTTGTGGATTCAGCCAAACTTAATGACGAAAATAGATTCGTTATACAGCTGGATACTGTTGTGGAAGGTCTATATCATTTTGACCATAGTCCCGAATTACAGTACGTTTATCTTGAAAGGGGCGATAGTTTAATGATCCGTTTGAATACGGAGGACTTTGACGAATCATTAATATTTTCCGGGAGGGGCGAAGAAATAAATAATTTTCTTGTGGAGTTCTTTTTAAGTACGGAATCAGAGCCTGCCATAGTTTATTCCTTTTCCCAACTTGATCCGGTGGACTTTTCCCGTAAACTGGATTCCATAAAGGCAATTAAATTAAACACCCTCAACGAGCTGGTAACGGAAGTAAACCTGTCCACAAAAGCAGAGGATATGGCCAAGGCCAGTATAGACTACAATTATTACATCTACAAGGAAAAGTACCCGTTCTGGAACATGAGGAGAACAAGAAAAAACACCCTCCCTGATCTTCCGGACAATTTTTATGATTATAGGAATAAGATAGACTACAACAATGAAAATCTATCCTATCACAGATACTACTACAATTATATGAAGACGCATTTTAATAATTTATCCTATATGGGATGTTATACAAAATGCGAGGATGCACACTATAATATCATTAAGAACAAATTACATTTTAACCAACACAAGTTAAAGCTGATAGACAGTTTGGTTACGGAAAAGGACCTAAGGGATAATCTATTCAGAAATGTTGCCATAGACTATCTAATAAATGTACATGATACTGATGAAAACAATAGGATCTTTATAAGCGACTTTCACAGACGTTCCGGGAACAACAGGCACAGTGCCGAAATAGAAGCCATTTATCAAGGGGTAAACAATCTGCAGCCTAGTAATAAATTGCCTAATATTTCAGTTTTCAATACGGATGGAACTTTGGTGACCCTACAGGAAATAGCCGAAAAAGAGAAAAATACCGTGTTTTATTTTTGGTCCGGGACCCAAAGATCCAACTTTGAAAATGTCCTTAGGCGTGTGGCACAGCTCTCCAAAAACAGGCCAGAGTTTACTTTTATTGGAATAAATTGCAACACGGACGCCCTAAGGTGGCAATCATTGCTGAGTACCAATCAATTGGATACCGAAAAGCAATTCCGTACCGATGATTTTGAAAATCTAAAAAATGCTTTGGTAATAGGAGGCCTCAATAAGGGCATTATAACCAAAAATGGTCTTATTGTAGACGGATTTGCTGATCTATATAGCAGTTTTTAACATACCTTCCCATTGCAAATAATGGATCCTTCGGCCCAAGAACATCCCGATCATTAATTCCAATAATCCTTTTTTCTTTATCCTTACGGTTAAAACAGAATATTAAGAACAACAAAGCCTCTTTTGTCCCATGGACCAAAGAGGCTTTGTACTATTTGGAATCGTGGAAAAACTAGTTCCCTTTTTGGTAGTCTTCCAAAAACTTGGCCAGCCCACTATCGGTTAAAGGGTGTTTTAACAAACCTTCAATGGCCGACAAAGGTCCGGTCATAACATCGGCGCCAATTTTGGCACAATCTATCACATGCATGGTGTGTCTTACCGAAGCCGCCAATATTTGGGTATCAAACTCATAATTATCATATATGTGCCTAATCTCAGAGATCAAGTTTAGACCGTCCGTTGAAATATCATCCAACCTACCAATAAATGGAGAAACATAGGCTGCTCCAGCTTTAGCGGCCAACAATGCCTGCCCACAGGAAAATACCAAAGTACAATTGGTCCTTATTCCCTTGTCGGCAAAATATTTTATAGCCTTGATTCCGTCCTTTATCATAGGAACTTTAACTACGATTTGCCCATGCAGTTCTGCCAATTCCTCACCCTCCTTGATCATACCTTTCAAATCAGTGGAAATAACCTCGGCAGATACATCGCCATCCACAATATTACAGATATCTACATAGTGCTTCAAAATATTGTTTCTTCCGGTAATACCTTCCTTGGCCATTAGGGAAGGATTAGTGGTTACCCCATCCAATACTCCTAATTCCTGGGCTTCTTTTATCTGTGCCAAATTGGCTGTGTCAATAAAGAACTTCATGTTAATTGCTTTTTAAATTATTAATTTTAAAGATATTGCCTTTTTGCATGTCTATCTTTGAGTCACGCAAAATTACAATTTATAATGGTTCATCAATAGTTTCTCATATACTTTGTCCGGTAATATTTTTTTAAGAAATAAGGAGAACTTTTGCATAAACTGTCCTACCTTATAATGGACTTTAGGTTTTTTTGTATTGATTATTTCATATACCATATAGGCTACCATCATGGGGTCTTGACCACTATCCACATGCTCGTTCATCATTTTCAAGGTACTTCCATAAGATTCCTTGTAGGCCGAGTCCTCCAATATTGGGGCATGGTAACGACCAGAGGCTATATTGGTAGCAAAGTCACCTGGGGCCAAATTGGTTATGTTCACCCCAAATCCTTTTACTTCCATTCTCATTGCCTCCATAACCAGCTCCAATGCTCCTTTGCTGGCAGAATAAATACCCCTGTACGGTAAGCCCATATACCCTGCTATGGATGTAATGTTGATGATCAAGCCCTTTTTCTGTTGCCTCATATGCGGTAAGACCTCTTTGGACATATGCAGGGGGCCATTAAAATTGGTATCGAACGCCTTTAATATCTCTTCCTGTGGCGTTTCCTCTATTGGACCCGTAATTCCAATACCTGCATTGTTTATCAGAATATCCAATCTTCCTTCCCTTGCCATTAGATCCGAAATGGCAGTTGCTATACTTTCCTGATTTCTCACATCCAATTCCAATAGTTCAAAGTCGGTAAAATCAGCATGTCCCGCCACCCGTCTTGTTGTTCCGTATACTTTAAAACCTTTGGACTTTAAATAAATCCCGATCGATTTTCCAATGCCAGAAGAACCTCCGGTAATCAGTACAACCCTTTGTTCCATTAATAGAAAATTAAGGATGCAAATTAACAAATAAATAAGGAATCGGAAGGCTTATAAAAATGATATCTACGCCAAATAGCTCAAAAAAGAAAAAAACTTCACTATAGGGTACAAAAAATGGCAAGCTACCTACATCGCACCGCTACAACCATATACCCTTGCTGCGTTCCCACCCTGGGGGATTCTACAGGAGCTGGTCGTGTAGGACTTGCCGATGCAAATATACAATCTTTTAATTTTTTTGCAATCGTTTTCAGGTCTTAATTTTATTAAATATCTTGCCTTATAAAGTTGCCAAATCCATTTCGGGATAGCGGGTTGATTTTAAGACAACTAAATAAAAATTGAAAAAATAATTGTTCGGCCCAGGCACTTTACCTACTAGGATTATATTATAAATTATACCCTTATTAAAAAATGAACACCTTAAAACTAAACCTATTCTTCATAATCCCCCTGTTCTTTTTGGCCTGTGACGGCACCACCAATCCATCTAAACTCTTCGAGATTCAGCTGGAAGGAAACCGGACTGAATTTCAAAAAAATCAGGTAGTTGGTGTTTCTGTCAAAAATCTCAAAAATAAAGAAATAGAACAGATCACCTATACATTGGACAATAAGGAAATTGCCCTGAACAACAATAAAATTACCTTGGACCAATTGGAACTCGGAGCAAAAACCTTGACCGCCAACATTCGTTTCGATGGCGAAACCGTTGAAGTGTCCAAAGGAATTAAATTGTTGGCGGAGCACGCCCCAGAGATCTACACCTACGAAATCCTCAACGAATTCCCCCATGACAGGGACGCCTATACCCAAGGATTGGAATTTTATAAGGATACATTATATGAAAGTACGGGTAAAAAAGGAAAATCCTCTTTAAGGCAGGTGAATTATAAAACAGGGGAAATCCTAAAGAAAATAGACTTGGACGACACTTATTTTGGGGAGGGCATCACTATTTTAAACGATAAAATTTATCAACTCACCTGGCAAAGTGGCGTTGGATTTATTTACGACCGTAGGGATTTTAAGAAAATAGATAGTTTTAAATATAACCAAAGTAAGGAAGGATGGGGTTTATGCAACGATGGCAACAAAATTTTCAAAAGTGATGGCACCGAGAAAATCTGGTTTTTAAACCCTGAAACCATGGCAGAAGAAGGGCATTTTGAAACGGTAACCAACACCTCCATATTCAATAAGGCCAATGAACTGGAATATGTAGATGGAAAAATATATGCCAATGTCTATCAAAAGGAAAGTATGATGATCATTGATGCCAAAAGTGGCGCCATTGAAGGCGTTATAAATTTTGGCGGCCTAAAGGAAAGGGTTACCCAGCACCAGAATCTTGACGTACTTAATGGGGTAGCCTATCATCCAGAAAGAAAGACCTTCTTCGTTACCGGAAAAAACTGGGACAAATTATTTGAGGTAAACATCCTTAAAAAGTAACTATGGAAATTTTTGAAAAAACCATAAAGGTGGTAGAAGATGATCTGGATGACCTGAACCACGTTAACAATGTACGATATGTACAATGGATGCAGGATATTGCCAAGGAACATTGGCAGGCCAAAGCCCCTAAAGATTTGATCAACACTACGGTCTGGGTGGTATTGACCCATCATATAACATACAAAAGTGCCGCAAAATTGGACGATGTAATTTTAATAAAAACCTATATAGATAAAACCAAAGGCCCCGTAAGTGTTAGGATTGTTGAAATGTACAACAAAGAAAGCAACCAATTGCTTGTCAAATCCAAAACCGAATGGTGTTTGTTGAACTCCGAAACCTTTAAACCTATGAGAATATCTCCGGAAATAGAAGGTATATTTCTCACCCAAACCTAAATATCCATATAAAATCCGTGCTAAAGACTTTTTGTATTCTCTCTACCCTTGTTCTACTCCTATTATTTTTCTCATGTAGGACGGACTTCGATTATACCAAAAGTAACGGTACATTGGAATTTTCCAAGGACACTGTTTATTTGGATACTATTTTCAGCAACATTGGCAGTAGTACCTACTCCTTAAAGGTGTATAACCGCAGCTCAACCGATATCAGCATCCCAACTATCCAGCTCAAGAATGGGGACAATAGCAAGTACCGCTTAAATGTGGATGGGGAAGCTGGACAATCATTTAGGGACATCCCTTTGTTCGCCCAAGATAGCCTATACATCTTTGTGGAAACCACTGCGGATATCGCCAATACGGAGGCCAAGGAATTTTTACATACCGATGCCATTCAATTCGACAAGGATACGCATTTGCAAGAAGTTCAATTGGTTACCCTGATAAGGGACGCCATTTTTTTATACCCCAAAAGGTCCGTGAACGGGCAACGGGAGACCATTGTTCTTGATATTAAGGAATCTGGGGAAGAAATTAAAGTCGAAGGTTTCCCACTAAGAACAGATCAGCTCAACTTCACTAAAGACAAACCCTATGTTATATACGGCTACGCTGTTGTTCCACCAGGTAGGACCTTAAGCATGGAGGCCGGTACACGTGTGCATTTCCACAAAGATTCAGGAATACTGATAAAAGAAAATGCTTCCCTTCACATTAACGGTAAATTAAGCGAGGACCGGGACGTACTGGAAAATGAAGTTGTTTTTGAAGGAGATCGCCTAGAACCCAACTATACCGATGTTCCGGGACAATGGGGATCCATATGGCTTTCCAAGGGTAGCATACATAACCAAATAGAATACCTCACTATTAAAAATGCTACGGTGGGCATTCTTGTCCAGGGCGACAATACTCTTGAGGAAACTACTTTATCCATAAAGAATTCCCAAATCTACAATAGCGAAAATGTAAACCTTTGGGCTAAAACAGCTGTAATTAGAAGTGAAAATCTGGTTTTGGGAAGTGCAGGAAACATATCCCTTTACTGCAACCTAGGGGGAGATTACAGCTTTATCCATGCAACCATAGCCAACTATTGGAAATACGGATTCCGCTCTAGTGCGGCCCTACGCTTGGACAATTCCAATTCGGACGGTAGCAGTTCTTATGACCTAGTAAGGGCCGACTTTAACAATTGCATCATATACGGAAGTAATCAGAACGAATTGGACCTAAGTGAAGATAAAAACTCAGTGTTTAATTATTACTTTGAAAACTGTCTCTTAAAGTTAAAGAACAGTTCTGAAAATGATCTATTCAATTTCAGCGATACAGCCCATTATAATAATATGCTACTAAATTTGGATCCCCTATTTGCCTCTCCCACATCCAATAGTTTTTTGGTCAAGGAAAATTCAGTTGCCATTGGAGCAGGAAATCTGGCTACGGCACAGATGGTTCCCTTAGATATTTTAGGCGCGGGCCGTACCAAAAATCCAACACTTGGCGCATATGAAGTCATTATCCCAGAATTAAATAGTATTATACATCATACAATGAAGGAAAATTCCTTCAAATTTCAATTATTTTGCCAATAAAATGAAAACCCTAGTTTTTCTAAGGTTCAAATACCCCCCTTTGCTACGGGGTATCGTTAAATTGCCTTAAAATCATCTGAAATTATGGAATATACCTATACCATTTTGGACTCTGATGCCCAATCCAATTTACAGCTTCAACATTATATGGAAGAATATGGTGAATTTTATTGTTCAGGAGTAGCCACGAACAGTGTAGATGGTCTGAATGGTATACTTAAAAAATCTCCGGATGTTGTTTTCATCCATTTGAATGAAAAGGCCCATGAGTATTTTCATATGATTATGGAAATGCATCAATATTTAAAGGAAATTCCCATTTTCATCGGATTTTCGAAAACGAAGCAGTTTGCGTTTGAAGCCTTAAAATGTCATTTTTTTGATTATTGGTTATTGCCTTATAACGAATTCGACATTAGAAAGACCCTCTTAAGGTTAAAATTAAAAACCCCCAAGGAACAGGAGCCCAAAACACTTTTACTTCAGTCCTATAAGGATTATCGGTATATAAATACCCAAGAAATCATGTATTTACAGGCCGATAACAATGCCACCGACTTTTTTATGAAAGACGGTAGTACTATAAGTGCTTTTAAAACGTTAAAGACTTTTGAGAACAATTTACCTACGAATTTCGTAAGGGTTCACCAGAGCTATATTATAAATATCGACTTCGTCTCTAGGATCAATTATGGTAAAGGGCTGTGCACATTAAAGCATGACAAACTACAATTACCCTTTTCCAAATCCTACAAAAGTAACATTGACAATCTAAAGAAAGTGTTGTCCAAAAACACTATTTCTGCCCTTAATTAAACAAATTCTCACAAAAACGGTACGCTCACTAATAGAACTCCCACCTATACTAAAGATAATTCCTACATAATTTTTTCATGTCTTTTCATTGTTAATTTGGCACTAGATATAAACCTTATTAACCCTCGAAAACCACTAAAAATGAAAAGATTATTATCTATGTTTGCCGTAGTACTTCTTAGTATCGGCTTATTTGCCATGGGAATCCAAGAAAATTTTCCAACTATTGACAATGCAGTTGCCACTGATGGCGATAGTGTTCCAAAGGAACGAAGGGACCCTCCCAAAGCTACCATTGACTTCCAATACAATGACAATGCAGTTGCCACCGATGGCGACAGTGTTCCAAAGGAAAGAAGGGACCCTCCAAAGGCCACCGATAATTTCCAATACAATGACAATGCAGTTGCCACCGATGGCGACAGTGTGCCAAAGGAAAGAAGGGACCCTCCAAAGGCTACCGATAATTTCCAGTACAATGACAATGCAGTTGCCACAGACGGTGACAGTGTGCCAAAGGAAAGAAGGGACCCTCCAAAGGCTACCGATAATTTCCAGTATAATGACAATGCAGTTGCCACAGACGGTGACAGTGTGCCAAAGGAAAGAAGGGACCCTCCAAAGGCATCAATCGATTTCCAGTACAATGACAACGCGGTTGCAACCGATGGTGATAGTGTACCAAAGGAAAGAAGGGACCCTCCCAAGGCAACAACTGATTTTCAAAAGGTTAACAGCGCTATTGCATAAGCCAAAGGAGATAAGTTCAGGAGCCAAAAGGTTCAAGTTACTTCTATAAAATATAAAGCCCTAAACAAATTTGTTTAGGGCTTTTTTTTTATCTTTCCACCTTCATGGAGAAAAAAGTCAATTATAAATTCTTGTTCTTATTAATGATTTTCCTACAGCTGATGCATGTCAGTTGCAGGGATGCTTCCTTTCGCTCAAAAGATTCAGGAGCACTTCCATCCAACGACAGTATCACCCACTGGTTGTCGCAAGAAAATAGTAATTCCAACGAGGAATATCGTCAAAATCTTTCCAAGGCCTTTGATTTAGCCTTGCAAGAAAAAAATGACTCCCTTAAATCGAAACATTTTTCTAGAATATCCTATTATTATGCATTGTTAGGGGACTCTTTACAATTTAGACGTTCCAATAACTTAGCTCTATCCCTGTCCAAAAAAATTAGAGATTCCAATGCCCTGGCCAATAATCACTGGGATCTTGGTTCCTTTTTGGAAGATAATGGCTTACAAGATAGTGCCTATTATCATTATGTAGAGGCCGAGAAAATATTCAAATCCTTAAAAGATAACTATTCTACCGGTAGAGTTTTATATAATTTGGCCAGGATACAATCCAATATCAAGGATTACACGGCCAGTGAAGTCACTACCATTGAAGCCATTGAGTTCTTTAAACCCTTGGACAAATATTATCAATTATATTTATGTTATAATAACCTGGGTTCGGTCACCAACGCTTTAAAAGAATACGAGAAGGCTTTGGAATATTACCAAAAGGCCCTATTCTATTTGGACAAAACAGATAGGTCCGATCAAACGCGCTTTAACATTATTAACAACATAGGTAAAGTATATCTTGATAAAGGCGAATACAACACGGCCGTTGAAACATTTAAAAAAGTAATTAATACAGATAACATATACCATTTTGATACACGATTGTATGCTATAGCACTTTCAAACTATGCGAACAGTAAAAACAAACTAGGGGACACCACCGAAGTACTTTCCACTTTTAAAAAAGCCTTAAGAATTAAGGATAGTATCCATGACCCAAGAAGTTTAGCCAATACCCTTTTCGAAATATCAAATTACTATTTGAGTCAGAAAGATACAGCGATGGCCTTACAGTACGCCTTAAGATCCAAAATGGTCTCTGAACAGACCGGGAACAATTTTAGGCTACTCGAATCCCTGGAGCATATGGCAAGACTGGACCCCATACATGCGGCCCGTTACACTCAGGAATACATTAGATTAAACGACAGCCTGCTTCGAGAGGAACGAACCACGAGAAATAAATTTACAAGGATTCGGTTCGAAACGGATGAATTTATTGAACAAAATGAACTACTGACCCGGCAGCGCCAATTATGGATAGGGATAGCCATTGCCCTATTTGTTCTTGCAGCATTTATATTGATTACCATAGATCAACGCCGTAAAAATCAAAAATTGAGATTTGAACAGGCACAGCAGAAGGCCAATCAGGAAATATTTAATTTATTACTGGCCCAAAACAAAAAGGTAGAAGAAGGTAAACAACTGGAAAAGAAACGGATTTCAGAGGAGTTACATGACGGTATTTTAGGGCAAATGTTGGGTATCCGTTTAATTCTTTCCGGACTTAACAATAAAACCGATTCCGATTCCGTTCTAAAACGCAGTGACCTACTTAAAAAATTACAAGGTTTGGAGGAAGAAATCCGTACAATTTCCCATGAATTAAGCAGAGCATCGCAAGAAAAAATTCATAACTTTATAGTGTCCATTGAAGAATTGGTCAAAACAATTCAAGATTCCTCTAAAATAAAATGTCATTTTAAGTACGACAACAGAATAGATTGGGACCAATTAAAGGGCGATATAAAAATTAACATATATAGAATAGTACAGGAAAGTTTACAGAATTGTATAAAACATGCAAAGGCTACTAAGGTGGACCTACTGTTCGAATCCGAAAAGGAGCATGTACGAATTATAGTATTGGACAACGGCGTTGGTTTTGACCAAAAGAAGGGAAAAAGAGGAATAGGACTTAAAAACATTAATTCCCGATTGGAAAAGTTGAATGGCACTTATGACATCCACAGTAAAATTGGACAGGGGACAAAGGTAATCGTTACCATCCCATGTGTTATGGAAGAACAGGCGGAACCTCTATCTGTCTAATAGATTATTTTAATTGATAATAGCATGAGAACTTTAAGAGTCTTAACGGTGGATGATCATGAAATGATTACTACTGGATATAAATATCTTTTGGAGGCTGCCGAATTTGAAGAATTTCAGATAAAGGTGGAAGCGGCCAATACTTTTGAAATTGGAAAACAAAAAATAGAGGATTCGGCCAGATCTTTCAAATATGACCTTTTATTGTTGGATGTACAATTAACAGAAACCCATTTGGAGGAACCCCGAACCGGAGAGGACCTAGGTATTTTCGCTAGAAAGATAATCCCCGATACAAAAATTGTATTCATGTCCTCATTCAGTGATAATTACAGAATAAACAGTATTCTAAAGAATGTGAACCCCGATGGCTATATGGTGAAATCCGAAGTGGATGAGAAATCCCTTATTGCCATGGTCAGAGGCGTAATCAGTTCACCCCCCTATTATAGTCAGAAAGCCTTGATGGCCATTAGAAAAAAAGTGTCCAATGATCTTTTATTGGACGATAATGACAAAAAAATACTCTATCATGTTTCCATTGGCACCAGAACAAAGGACATGGTAGATTTTATAAACTTGTCGCTGGCAGGGATAGAAAACAGAAAAAGACAGCTAAAGGTGATTTTTGGTGTAGAAAAACAAAACGACTTGGCCCTGGTCCATGAAGCACGAAACAGAGGATTTCTGTAGTCAAATCCTTGCTGTTTTTTCCACTTTATCAGCCCTTTTTAACTTTACTGTCCAGAATTGCCAAAAAATATTGTCAGACACCTTTATTGTACTCCATTTAAGACGTTGAACACACCTCTTTACCATTCAACGTATACTTTTTCGACGAATACACCCTAATTACATTAAAACCTTATTTTTTCTAAGGTTTTTATCGAATTAAGGACAAAGCATTAGCCTAATTTTGACACAAGTTTGTTAATTAATTACTTTTAGGATGTCTAAATCGGGAAACGAATTTTTCAATAATCCAAAAATTGGAACACAAAGCACCGACCATATTATTGGTTTGGAAGCTTTTAGAAGAAGTTTGGAAAAGCATTTTTTTGCAGAGGTCAGTATCGGTAATTACGGCCCAAAGGAAGAGTCCGCCAATTTGATCATAGACCTTAGATGCAACCTAAGTCTGGATGAAGCATTATTTTATATAAATAAGCCATCACCTTGCAACGGTCCCCCAAAAAAATCCGATGAGGAAAAGACGATATTATTCCTATTGGCCTATTCCGAACTTAAAGAACTGAACGGAATTACCATAGATATAAGTGAACTAACCATATCATTGACAGACACTACCATACTCATCAGCAAAATTTACGATCAGAGTATTGTGGACCAATTGGAAAATATCTTTACGGAACTCATCAACCACAAGGTATACTATACAAAAGGGCTGAGTGAGACCCCCTTCGAAGTATTTATTCCCGTATTTGAAGAGGATACCCTGGAGAGCGATGCCAAATTAAAAAATATTGTTTCAGACAACAACACTACTAACGACTATTTTGGATTTTGGGGAATGTATTATGACCAAACCGAAGAAGCGGGCATTTATGACCTAAACTCCAAAACCATTATCTTTGGAGACATTCAAATTCTTAGTGAATAAGGAATTTGGTCATAAAAAAAACTGTCCAAAAAGTAACGAAGTCTAAATATTAAAAACCTGACCGTATTTCTTTCTGGACAGCATTTTAAGTCTATATTAAGCGTTAAACAACGCTCTGGAATGCATTAGGCCATTTACTTTTTCCCTAACGGCATCAATAATCTTCCCATCTTCAGGATTCATTATCACCTGATCTATTAAATCTACAATAAGCTTCATTTGGTCCTCTTTTAAACCTCTCGTAGTTATCGCGGCCGTACCAAAACGTATACCACTGGTCACAAAAGGAGATTTATCATCAAAGGGAACCATATTCTTATTGGCGGTAATATCTGCTTTTACCAAAGCATTTTCAGCATCTTTCCCCGTAATATTCTTATTTCGAAGATCAATAAGCATCATATGGTTATCTGTGCCGCCAGAAATAATTTTATACCCTTTATCCACAAATGCGCTTGCCATGGCCGCAGCATTTTTCTTTACTTGAAGCATATAATGCAAGAACTCGTCGGTCAAAGCCTCCCCAAAGGCAATTGCTTTTGCTGCAATGATGTGCTCCAATGGCCCCCCCTGATTGCCTGGAAAAACTGCCAAATCCAATAAAGCGGACATTTTTCTCAAAGAACCGTTCTTTAACTTGATCCCGAAAGGATTGTCGAAATCTTCGCCCATCAATATAAGCCCCCCCCTTGGACCACGCAAAGTTTTGTGCGTAGTTGTGGTTACTATATGGCAATGTGGTATTGGATCGTTAAGAATTCCTTTTGCAATGAGTCCCGCCGGATGGGATATGTCGGCCAAAAGTATAGCCCCTACACTATCCGCAATTTCCCTGAATTTTTTAAAATCCATATCCCTGGAATAAGCAGATGCCCCCGCTATAATAAGCTTAGGTTGCTCTTTCTTGGCTATGGCCTGAATTTTATCGTAGTTAAGCACACCCGTCTCCTCGTCTACCCCATAAAATACAGGATTGTACAATCTACCCGAAAAATTTACGGGAGAACCATGGGTTAAATGACCACCATGCGACAGATCAAATCCAAGAATGGTATCCCCTGGCTTTAGACATGCATGATATACGGAAGCATTGGCCTGTGAACCTGAGTGTGGTTGAACATTGGCATATGCCGCTCCAAATAATTGTTTAGCCCTGTCAATGGCCAATTGCTCTATCTTGTCCACTACTTCACAACCTCCATAATAGCGCTTGCCAGGATATCCTTCTGCATATTTGTTGGTCAATACCGATCCCGCAGCCTCCATTACCTGGGGACTAGTGAAATTCTCGGAAGCAATTAGTTCAATTCCATCTATTTGGCGTTCCTTTTCCGCCTCAATTAGTTCAAAAATTTGATTGTCGCGTTGCATAAAGTAATATTCTATTAAATAATGTGCAAAAATACGAATTGCCGACCGTTAATTCCTAGAAAATAATATATTTGATAAGATATTTATCAAACACAAGTTAACAACTCGAAAATGCCGTTAAAAACTAATAATCCAGAAAAAAAAACATGGTTACCGGTACCCATCAATTCTGATTTCCCCATTCAGAATATCCCTTTTGGAGTTTTCCTGACCAGAGATGACATTATCACTATAGGCTCACGAATTGGTGATTACGCAATAGATCTAGGGGCATTGCATCAATTGGGTTATTTTAAGGACATTCCATTAACCGATGATATTTTTTTACAGGACACTCTTAACGATTTTATATCCGACGGCAAAAAGACCTGGCGCTTGGTCCGAAACAGGATCAGCGAAATATTCGATATCAACAACAACGATCTAAAGAACAATGAAGAACACAAAAATATTGTTCTTTTTACCATGGACGAAATAGAGATGCAGCTTCCAGTTCAAATAGGGGATTACACGGACTTTTACTCCAGTAAGGAACATGCGACCAATGTTGGCAAAATGTTTAGGGACCCAGAGAATGCGCTACTTCCCAATTGGTTGCACATACCGGTAGGATATCACGGAAGAAGCTCATCTATCGTACCCAGTGGCACCTCGGTTAGAAGACCCATGGGACAAACCCTACCTGCCGGGGAGGAACAACCTATTTTTGGCCCTTCCAAATTAGTGGATTTTGAACTGGAAATGGCATTTATAACCACAGATGCCAACGTTTTGGGAGAACCTATTCCGGTCGAGGAGGCTGAAAATTACATATTTGGCATGGTACTTTTTAACGATTGGAGTGCTAGGGATATTCAAAAATGGGAATACGTTCCTTTAGGTCCCTTTCTGGCCAAAAATTTTGCATCCTCCATTTCGCCCTGGATCGTAACCCTCGACGCCCTTGAACCTTTCAGGATAGCTAGTCCGGCACAAACCCCCACACCCCTGCCCTATCTACAACAGACCGGAAAAAAAGGTTTTGATATAAATTTAGAAGTATCCATAAAGCCCGAAGGCAGCAAGGCCACTACCGTTACCCGTTCCAACTTTAAGTATATGTATTGGACCATGGCCCAACAATTGGCCCACCATACCATAAATGGTTGTAAAGTGAATAGTGGTGACATGATGGGCAGTGGTACTATCTCCGGTCCAACCCCTGATACTTATGGCTCCATGTTGGAGCTTACCTGGCGTGGGGAAAAGCCCCTGACCTTGGAGGACGGGTCCACAAGAAAATTCATTGAAGATTATGACACTGTGACCATAACCGGTTATTGCAAAAAGGATAAGGTGCGAATTGGTTTCGGGGAAGTCTCCACCAAATTACTGCCGGTATTCCAGCAAAAGAAGAAATAATATCTCAAAAAAATACCCCCGTTTGTACGATACCGAATAGTTTAACGTTGGTGTATAGAACTATTTTGGCATAGCTATTGAACTATATCCAAAATATTTTTAAACCAAACGTTATGAAACAATTATTACTCACCTCGTTGATGCTGTTTTTTTTAATCTCTTGTGGAGGAGTCAAAAAAACACAGGAAGCCCTAAATATGGGTAATTATGGCAACGCCATAAATACCGCACTGAAAAACATTGCCGAAAATAAAACCAAGAAATCCAATCAGCCCTACATTCAAATGTTGGAGGAGGCCTATAAAAAGAATACAGAACGTGAACTTCAGCAGATCGCTTTCCTAAAGAAGGATAACAATCCGGCCAACCATGAAATTATTTTTAATGGATACCAGAACCTGAAAGCCATCCAAGAACGTATAAAACCCTTATTGCCACTGAAACTGTACGACGAAAATAGGGATGCCCGATTTACATTTAAGGATTATGATGAGGAAATAATAAAGTCTAAACGTGAATTGTCGGACTATTTGTACAACAATGCCACCGCCCTATTAAAAACAGGTCAGAACAAGGAAGATTTTAGAAAGGCATTTGATCAATTTTCGTATTTAAACGAGATAAACCCCAATTACAAGGATACACAGTTTAAGCTGGAGGAAGCCCATACCAAAGGTCTGGATTACGTTCAGGTAGTAATGATCAATGATTCCGAACAAATAGTGCCCAATCGTTTGGAGCAAGAACTGTTAAACTTTAATACGTACGGGTTAAACGACCTATGGACCGTTTACCACACCAACGCCCTGGAGAATATTAAGTATGATTATGAAATGCAGGTAGCGTTCAGAAACATCAATATTAGTCCGGAACAGCTAACCGAAAAACAGATCTCCAAGGAAAAACAGATCAAGGATGGTTATAAGTACGCCACAAACCCCAACGGGGAAGTGCTAAAGGACAGCTTGGGAAACAAAATAAAGATCGACAAATTTAAAACCGTCAAATGTAATTTTTATCAATTCACCCAGCTGAAGTCGGTGGAAGTAATCGGAAATGTGAGCTTTTGGGATTTACACAATCAACAGCAAATCAATTCATACCCCTTGGCCAGTCAATTCGTCTTTAACCACGTTTATGCCAAACACAACGGCGACACAAGTGCCCTTGAGGAAGATATGGTCCCATTATTACAACTTTCTGCGGTACCCTTCCCCAGCAATGAACAAATGGTTTACGACGCAGGGGAAGATTTAAAGGCTAAATTAAAAAGTATAGTCACCAGACATCGATTTAATTAACCCCATTATAGCGCCTATCCATCACTAGGTGGCCAGAATAAATACATTTAATTCCAAGGTAGATTTGCTTTGGAGTTAAATGTATTTTTTTAAATCCATTTGTGTTATTGCCCCATGGGACCCATGGGCTACCACCGTTCCGTTTTTAATTACAAGTAATTGGGGCGATTCATGCACAACACCGAACATATTACTGATTTCATTTGAAACAGTCCGATATTGGTGCAGATCCAAATAATGAAGATCCAAACGGTCTTTAGAAATATCATACCCCTCATTAAACCTATTCATGACCATTCTACTTATACCACAAGTGGTGGAATGCTTAAATATCACCTGAGGCCTTAACTTGGACCCTTCCTTAATTACCTCTAGCTGCTCTATGGACCCCAATGGCAACCATGGCGCAACCTTTGCTTCCTTTTTTCCCTTTTCATTATTATTTCCCTTGCCAAAAAGCCCTTTTAATATTCCCATTTTGTAATTTTAGTATTAAGTCCGACAATTGCGACCAACCTTACAAGCTGCCGTATTGTCGCTTAAAATCAGGGATTAAGCGACATTTTGTCCTATTCAAAACAGTGGTAAGGTTGTTGACATTAATACATCAAAAGTAAGCAATAACCTAAAAAAAACAACTATATGAATTTTAATAACTTCACTATAAAGTCGCAGGAAGCCATACAACATGCACAACAAATAGCGCAGGGCCTCGGTCATCAGCAGATAGAGAACGAGCATGTTTTTAAGGCAATTTCCGAGGTTGAGGAAAATGTACTTCCATTTATCCTTAAGAAATTGAATGTAAACACCAGCTTGTTGAACCAAATTTTGGAAAAGGAACTGGAAAGTTTTCCAAAGGTATCGGGCGGGGAAATTATGCTATCCCGGGAAGCCAATAAAACACTGACCGAGGCTAGTATTATTGCCAAAAAAATGGAAGATGAATATGTTTCCATTGAACATTTGCTATTGGCTATTTTCAAGTCAAAGAGTAAAATAGCCCAAATACTAAAGGACCAAGGGGTTACGGAAAAAGACCTTAAAGCGGCCATAAACGAATTGAGAAAGGGTGGCAAAGTTACTTCCCAGAGTGCAGAGGATACCTATAATTCTTTGAACAAGTATGCGAGAAATCTGAATGAACTGGCAGATAGCGGGAAATTGGACCCGGTTATAGGCAGGGATGAGGAAATAAGAAGGGTTTTACAGATCTTGTCCCGTAGAACAAAAAACAACCCAATGCTTGTGGGGGAACCCGGTGTAGGTAAAACAGCTATTGCCGAAGGCCTGGCCCATCGAATAGTGCAGGGCGACATCCCAGAGAACCTTAAGGATAAAATAATCTTTTCATTGGACATGGGCGCCTTAATTGCAGGCGCCAAATATAAAGGGGAATTTGAGGAGCGCTTAAAAGCCGTTATCAAGGAAGTAACCTCCTCGGATGGGAACATTGTTCTCTTTATTGATGAAATACATACCCTTGTAGGGGCCGGGGGCGGACAGGGGGCCATGGATGCCGCCAACATACTTAAACCCGCACTTGCCCGGGGGGAATTGCGTGCCATTGGAGCCACTACCTTGGATGAGTATCAAAAATATTTTGAAAAGGACAAGGCCTTGGAGCGAAGGTTTCAGAAAGTAATAGTTGATGAACCCGATACGGAAAGTGCCATATCCATTTTAAGGGGAATCAAAGAAAAGTACGAGGCCCACCACAAGGTTAGAATTAAGGATGAGGCCGTAATCGCAGCCGTTGAATTATCGCAACGCTATATTACCAATAGATTCTTACCGGACAAGGCAATCGATCTTATGGATGAAGCCGCTTCCAAACTAAGGATGGAAATAAATTCCAAACCTGAGGAACTGGATGTTTTGGATAGGAAGATAATGCAATTGGAAATAGAAATAGAAGCCATAAAGCGAGAGAACGACACCTCAAAACTCAAGGCCCTGAATGTGGACCTAGCCAATTTAAAGGAAGACAGGAATGAAATCTTTGCCAAATGGGAGAGCGAGAAAACCGTTGTGGACGATATCCAAAAAACAAAGAACGATATTGAGAACTTTAAATTGGAAGCCGAAAGGGCCGAACGCAATGGGGATTATGGAAAAGTAGCCGAAATTAGGTACGGCAAGATTAAGGAAGCCCAAGAACGATTGGATAAACTGGAAAGCGAACTGGAAGAACAACAACTGGGAGAAACCCTGATCAAGGAAGAGGTAACCTATGAGGATATAGCCGAAGTGGTAGCCAAATGGACCGGAATCCCAGTTACCAAAATGCTTCAAAGTGAAAGGGAGAAGCTGTTGAAACTGGAAGATGTACTCCACAAAAGAGTGGTAGGACAGGAAGAAGCTATACAGGCCGTTTCCGATGCCATAAGAAGAAGCAGGGCCGGATTACAGGATAGCAAAAGGCCAATTGGCTCCTTCCTGTTCCTCGGAAGCACAGGTGTAGGTAAAACAGAGTTGGCCAAAACCTTGGCCGCCTACCTATTTGATGACGAAAATGCCATGACCAGAATTGACATGAGCGAATACCAAGAGCGGCATTCGGTAAGTAGGTTGGTAGGTGCACCTCCAGGATACGTTGGGTATGACGAGGGTGGCCAATTAACCGAGGCAGTGCGAAGAAGACCCTATTCCGTAGTTTTACTGGATGAGATTGAAAAAGCGCATCCGGACACCTTCAATATTCTTTTACAGGTATTGGATGAAGGTAGGCTAACAGACAACAAAGGTCGGGTAGCAGATTTTAAAAATACCATTATCATAATGACCAGTAATATGGGAAGCCATATTATACAGGAAAAGTTTGAGGAAAACAAAGACATCTATAGCGCCACAGAGGCGGCAAGGGTGGAAGTACTGGGACTGTTGCGCAAAACAATAAGACCAGAGTTCTTGAACCGTATAGACGACATAATCATGTTTACCCCCTTAAGTAAAAAGGACATTAAAAAGATTGTGGTGCTACAATTGGATCAGTTGAAAAAATTGGTTGCCAAACAGCAAATCGTCCTGGATGCCACCGAAGAGGCAATAGATTATTTGGCGAACAAAGGGTATGACCCACAGTATGGAGCTAGACCCATAAAAAGGGTTATTCAGAAAGAAGTATTGAACAATATTTCCAAAGAACTGCTAAGTGGTAAAATCCACCAAGGTGGAATTATCCTCATAGACTCCTTTGATGATCAGTTGGTATTTAGAAATGAGAATGAACTGGTAAAATAAACCACCACTCTCAATAGAAGGGCATCCAATGCATAATTGGATGCCCTTTTTTATTAACAATATATACCATGCAGTATAAGATTTTTTATATTAGCATAAAACTGTAAGGACATGTCTACAAAAGCCGAGAGAACAACCGCCTATATCATCGAAACCGTTGCACCAATTTTCAACAAACTCGGATATGTTGGAACCAGTATGAGCGATCTTACAGAGGCCACTGGTTTGACCAAAGGGGCCATTTACGGGAATTTTGAAAATAAGGATTCCTTGGCACTTGCAGCATTTGAATACAATAGTAAAAAATTATTAGCTGAAATAGACGATAAGTTGAATTCTAGCGGAACTTCCCTTCAAAAGCTTTTTGTGCTCACCAATTTCTATAGGCACTACGATACTTTTATTGCGGAATTGGGAGGCTGCCCTATCTTAAATATTGGGATAGATGCCAATCATAACAATGCCCAATTGCTGGCCGCAACAAGGGAAACCATAAAAACTATAGAGGGGAAAATTGCCTTGGTCCTAGAAAATGGACTCAACAACAATGAACTTAGACTGCCCGTAACCCCACTCCAGTTTTCAAAACAACTATTCACAATGCTCCAAGGCGCAGTAGCCATGGCCACCATAACCAGTGATAGAAAATACTTGCTGAACACTGTTGCCTACTTGGACCAATTAATTGTACGAGAAATAAAAAAGTAGTTTAGCACTACTCCCCTATTACCCTAAATATCCAGGTTCTTTCGGTATATTTCCCATTAAATTTATTATCCCTTGCCGCTTCGGCTTCCCTAAGGGTGTCAAACCTTTCCAAATAAACATAGTCCCATTTGGTCCTTTCCAAATAAAAGAACTTGGCATCAATACCTTTTTTCTTAAGATTCTCAACAAAAATATCACGATACCTGGAAGTGCCATAAACGTTGCCAATAAGATAAAACCCAGCTTTCTGGCCTTCAATTTTCTCCTCTTCCTCATAATGGCCCTGTGTCACAGGCTTGCCCGCTTTTTTTCTAGCAGCGATCATATCCAGATCGTCCTGAATTTTCTTTGCCAACGCCAGTTCCACAGCCTTTATGGAATCCAATCTTTTTTGCTCCTTCATTTGGGCGGCCTTTGCCAAAGCCTCGGCCTCCTGTGCTTCCTTCAATCTTTTTGCCTCAGCCAATTCCTGTGCCACTCTTAATTCTTCCGCCAGCGCTTTCTTTTTCTTTCCTCTTACACGCTTTTGTTTTTTCGACTTCTTAAGTGCTTGTTTTTCGGCCAAAGCTTCTGCTTTACTGAGCTCCCGCTGTACTTTCCTTTCCTCCGCTATGCGATCTTCATCTTCCTGTTGGGCCACTTCACCCTCTTTTTCCAATACCATTGGCACCTCTTCTTCCACTTCAAAACCTACGACCTTCTTACGTGCATCGGGACTACCCAGGGTATAGGCGGCAATTATTTCAAAAGTGGGATCCTGATCCCTGATTTCGGAATCCAAACCAAATTCAATGAGAGCTCCCAATGATACATGTTTAAAGAACCTACCTCCCAAACCTCCCGATAGGCCGTAGAAACTATTATAACCAGTTTGTAACCAAAATTTATTGGAGGATAACAATGCATTTAACCCTACTTGCGTATCCCCATAGGGCACGGATTTTACATACAACATTGGAAGTAGATATGCATTATCCACCCCACTGAACATACTTAGGGGCAATCTATAATCAATCATACCCAAGTATATTTTTTCATCAGATTCCGAGGCACTGCCCTTAGTGGAAAAATTATAATCAAACAGGTTTTCGGCAGTAAAACCAACACTGAATCCATCCACAGAAAATCGAACTCCCGGGGCAAATTGCATAATAAAGGCATTTTGGGCCAATTGCAATTGAGGTAATGAAATTTCAGGATTTGGGCTATACCTAACATTAGTAATTTCACTGTTAAAACCAAGAAGGTTCAATCCGAACGCCAATTGCATATTATTGCCAAAATCAAAGGCATGTGCATAGTTCAACACTCCCCCGGTATTTAAAAACACCCCTGTATTGTTCTGAATAAAACCGGCACCTATAGAGGAGTTAGTGTTTAATTTTCGGGAATAATTTACGTAAATGGAAGTAGGATCACCATCAATGGTCTGCCATTGATATCGGGACCACCAGGCAATTGATTCCGGATTGTTCCTGTCCAGTGAAAAAACCGGATTAAATAAACTTGCATTGAATTCGGTTAAATTATGCTGTCTTAAGTCGGTTGGAAGTGCAACTTCTTGGGCGTTCGAAAACAATACCGCAAATAAAATAGCATAAATAGCGTACTTTTTATCCATATACAAAAGAACAAAAAACTACGGGCACTACATACTATTTTTCGCTAATTTTAGTTACTTTACAAGAAGAACAAATACCAAAAATAGAATTGACCATGAAACATATACCCCTGCTATTGATTCTTTCCGTGACTATGGGCCTTATGTCCTGTAAGAAAGATCCGAAGTTACCCTTGGAAAATGCAGAAGATTCTATTTCCACTTATTATTTTATAAGACATGCCGAAAAAGATCGTAGCGATCCTGAAAACATAGATCCGGAATTGAACCAGGACGGCTTGGGAAGGGCCATTCGTTGGGCTGAAGTTTTTGACCCTATTGCACTTGATGCCATTTACATCACCGATTTTGAAAGAACTGCGATGACAGCGGCCCCTACCTCCGTAAAAAAAGAAATTACCCCTCAATATTACGACCCCAAGGCAATCATTATCGAAGAATTCAAAAGGCAAAATCTAGGCAAAAACGTTCTTATCGTTGGCCATAGCAATACTACCCCGGAATTTGTCAACCTCCTTTTGGGAATAGAAAAATATGAACAAATGGACGATTACGACAACAGCAGCCTATTTATTGTACGTATCATAAATGGAAAAGCCACGGATATTAGATTAAAAATGGACTAATTGGAAGCCTTCACGCGAATATCTTCCAGCTCTATTTTTGACAGTAATTTTAATTGGTTGTTTTCATAAAGAACATCCACATCATACAATGCACCATCCCCTATTGGGGCCTCATAATTTTCATAATCAACAAAACGGATACCACCAAAATAGCGCTCGTTATACGCTACCCTAAAGCGTATTCCTCCCCCGTCCACATAAAACCGATACGCCAGGTAGTCGGGCTTAAAGGTCTCCTTGTTAAACCAATACAGATAAATATCCTCATAATCCTTTCCTCCATCTTGCTGGTCAAAGGTTACTTTTACCTTATAATACTCCTTACCTCCAATGGTAACTTCCCCCATTAGCTCCTTGTTCACTGCGGGATCGTTCAATCCGTATGGCAAATAGGCAAAGTAATGTACCGAGTTCACAGAATTTGCATACAAATTGGCAATGGAATCCCTTAGAGGCACCAAGCTATCGTTAACAAATCTATTAAACCCCCTTAAACTTTTTACATCTTCTACCTTTAGGGAATCTGTGAATCCAATCCGTTTTAAAATTCTACTTCCTCCTTTCCATTCGGAGACATATTGATAATCCCTGAATTTATAGAATAAATCATTGGCTGTATAATGCTCTCCACCACTGGCCATTATGGACTTATCCACTATTTCCTGGGCAGAAAAGTTGGTTTGTGCCTTCTCCTTACACGAAACGGTCAAAAGCACAAGAGTTAAAAGATATACTACTTTCATTGGGTTACTTTTCAATTTAATCGTAGTAGCAAGACATACATTACAAAAAAAACGTATTTATCCTAAAAAAATTAGTGTCAACTATACTTGCGCCCTAATTGCCAATCGGATAATTGTTTCTATTTTTGTCGAACATATGCAGAAGAAAATAAACATAAAGAACAAAAGGGCCCGCTTTGACTATGAGCTACTGGATACCTATACGGCCGGTATTGTATTGTCCGGTACCGAAATTAAATCTATCCGGGAAAGCAAGGCATCCATCTCCGAGAGTTTTTGTGAATTTAATGATCATGGAGAATTGTTTGTCATTAACATGCAGGTAGATGAATACTCCCATGGCACCCACTATAACCACAAACCCAAAGCGGAGCGAAAACTTTTGCTCAACCGTGGTGAACTGAAAAAATTGGAAAAAGAAGTAAAAAATTCAGGCTTAACCATCATCCCCCTAAATCTTTTTTTAAACGACAGGGGCTTGGCCAAGATAAACATTGCATTGGCAAGGGGCAAGAAATTATACGACAAGCGCGAGACTATCAAGGATCGTGACAACAAGAAAAACCTGGATAGGATCAAAAAGAGCTTTAACAATTAAGACTGCTCTAATTTTTATCCTCCAATAAAGGCACGAACCTAAAAGACCCAAATTCCTTTTTTTCAAATTCTTTGGCCGATTTTCGAACAAACAGCGTCATCACTTGCTCGTCCAACCCAACCGGTATCACCAATCTGCCTCCTATCTTGAGCTGGGCCAGTAAAGGATTTGGAACAAATGGGGCCCCGGCGGTTACAATGATACTATCAAAAGGTGCCTCTTCCGGCAATCCTTTATAACCATCACCAAAGATTACTTTTTTGGGTCTATAGCCCATCTTTTTAAAAAAGAGATTGGTCTTCTTAAAGAGCTCCAACTGACGCTCAATAGTGTATACCCTTGCCTTCAATTTTAACAATACCGCGGTTTGATACCCGCTCCCAGTTCCGATTTCCAATATTTTATGATTGGGCCGTACCTGTAAAAGCTCGGACTGAAAAGCAACTGTGTAAGGCTGGGAAATGGTTTGATCCGCTCCAATGGGAAACGCCTTGTCCTGGTAGGCATGATCCTCAAAACTACTATCTAAAAACAAGTGTCTTGGTACGGCCCGGATAGCTTCCAGAACAGAATTGTCCACTATTCCCTTCTCCAAAAGAATGTCCGCCAATTTATTGCGCATTCCCCTATGTTTTAATGTATCTTTCAATTGATTGGTTTTGGTCCGTAAAGTTAAAAAATGAAAAACTTAAAATGAAGAAATTAGAAAAATTACATGCTGCAATCTAAGCCATTCTTTCGTTAAAGGGTAAATTTAGGTCAGATTTCTTTAATTGCGATAATCACAGTTCCATTGTCTATCCCAATATTATTATCCCAATTAGCTACTTAAGTTTGATGAAAAAAAAGATAGGACTTAAAACTCAACTTTTATTTTTTAAGCCCTTAAACTTGCAAACTATCCTTATTTTTGAGGAAAATAAATACATATGCTTAATGTTGGCGTCCTAGGAGCAGGACATTTAGGAAAAATTCATCTAAGATTGCTGAACGAGTCCCAAAAATATAATTTGGTCGGTTTTTATGATCCCGATGTCATCAATGGTAAAAAAGTAGCAGCTGAATTCGGCTATACTTTTTTCGACAATATAAACAAACTAATTGATGCGGTAGATGTAATAGACATAGTAACGCCTACCCTTTCCCATTTCGATTGTGCCAAAAAGGCCATGGAAAAAGGAAAACATGTTTTCATTGAAAAACCCATTACCAACACCCTTCAAGAGGCCGAAGAATTGTTGCTTTTGGAAAGGAAACATCGGGTAAAGGGTCAAGTAGGCCACGTTGAAAGATTCAATCCAGCTTTTATGGCGGTTAAGGACAATATTAATAACCCCATGTTCATTGAGACCCATAGGTTGGCCGAATTTAACCCAAGGGGGACAGATGTACCTGTTGTATTGGATTTGATGATCCACGATATTGATGCCATCCTTAGCGTGGTAAAGTCCGAAGTTAAACAAATTAATGCCAGTGGGGTTTCGGTCATTAGCAACTCACCGGATATTGCGAATGCCAGAATAGAGTTTCAGAATGGCTGTGTTGCAAACCTGACCGCTAGTAGAATTTCCCTAAAAAACATGCGGAAGTCGCGCTTTTTCCAAAAAGATGCCTATATCGCCGTGGATTTTCTGGAGAAAAAAGTGGAAGTGGTAAAAATGAAGGATGCCCCGGAAAAACCAGGGGATTTTGATATGATCCTACAAAATGCGGAAGGAGTAAAAAAACAAATCTATTTTGAAAATCCGGACATAGCTATAAACAATGCCATTCTGGACGAATTGGAAACCTTTGCCGATGCCATAAACAACAACTCCGTCCCCGTGGTCTCCCTAGAGCAAGGTACCCAAGCTTTAAAGGTTGCTTTGGAGGTCATTGCTTCATTCCAAAAGAAATAATCACTAGCTTCTCCTAATGTAGCCACAAGACATTAAATAATAGCATAAAATTCGAAATAAAAAGCACTTAAATGAAAAACATAGCAGTCATAGGGGCCGGAACAATGGGTAATGGAATTGCCCATGTAATTGCACAAAACGGATATAAAACCAACCTTATAGATATTTCACAGGACGCCTTGGAAAAGGGGCTGTTGACCATAGAGAAAAATCTTGACAGAATGGTAGCCAAGGAACTTATCACAGAAAAGGATAAGAAATCCACTTTGGGCAATATAACCCCCTATACCACACTTGCCGATGGGGTACAGAAAGTGGATTTGGTAATAGAGGCAGCAACGGAAAACACGGCCCTTAAAATAAAGATCTTTAGGGAATTGGATGCTATCTGTGAACCGACTACCATTTTAGCGACCAACACCTCCTCAATTTCCATTACGCAGATTGCAGCCGCCACCAAAAGATCGGACAAGGTCATTGGCATGCACTTTATGAATCCCGTACCTATTATGCAATTGGTAGAGATTATAAGGGGCTATAACACCTCTGATGACGTTACTGGAACCATCATGGCACTGTCCACCAAGCTTGGAAAAACACCAACGGAAGTAAATGACTTCCCTGGCTTTGTGGCAAACCGAATTCTAATGCCCATGATCAACGAAGCCATAGAGACCTTGTTCCATAAGGTTGCAGGGGTTACAGAAATCGATACGGTTATGAAATTGGGCATGGCCCACCCTATGGGGCCCTTACAGCTTGCCGATTTTATTGGACTGGATGTTTGTCTATCCATTCTCAACGTAATGTACGACGGCTTCAAAAACCCAAAATATGCACCCTGTCCCTTATTGGTAAATATGGTAACTGCTGGAAAATTGGGTGTTAAATCCGGGGAAGGTTTTTATGATTATTCGGAATCCAGGAAGTCCGATAAGGTTTCCAAACAGTTTAATTAATAGTTCATTACACCTGTTTACTTCAATTATAGTTTTGATGATGAACAGCAGCCATGTTTAGTTTAACAGCATAAAATACAATTGAATGTCCATTAAAGATAGTTTAATAAAAATCAAGGAATCGCTTCCCTCCCATGTACAGCTAGTGGCGGTTTCCAAAACCAAGCCAATAGCCGATATAGAGGAAGCCTATGCGGCCGGACAAAGGGTTTTTGGAGAAAATAAAATCCAGGAAATGACAGAGAAGCAAGAAGCGCTTCCAAAGGATATTGAATGGCATATGATAGGCCACATACAGCGCAACAAGGTTAAGTATATGGCAGCGTATGTAGCGTTGATCCATGGAGTGGATAGTCTAAAACTTTTGAAGGAAATAAACAAACAAGCCAAAAAACACAACAGGGTTATTCCATGCCTGTTACAAGTCCACATTGCTGAGGAGGACACCAAATTTGGTTTTGACGGGAACGAACTCAACGAATTGATCTCCTCAAATGACTTGGAGGCACTTACCAACATAAAGATAGTGGGACTGATGGGAATGGCAACATTCACGGAAAACGAGCAACAAATCCGAAAAGAGTTCCAACAACTTAAAAGTCTGTTCGAAAAAATTAAACCCACATTCCCCCATCTCTTGCATTTATCCATGGGAATGAGTGGGGATTACAAGATTGCAATAGAGGAAGGCAGTACCATGATACGAGTGGGAAGCAGCATTTTTGGGTCTAGAAATTAGCGCACAAGCTTGCCGTTTCCTTGACGGGAGAATACGTATCTTTGTTTAGTAATTTGAATTAGAGATTTTACATGTACGTCATATTAGATATTGAAACCACAGGAGGAAAATACAATGAAGAGGGGGTTACCGAAATCGCTATCCACAAATTTGACGGGCATAAAGTAGTGGATCAGTTCATTAGTTTGGTAAATCCTGAAAAAGATATACAACCCTTTGTTGTTAATCTTACCGGTATTAACAACAACATGCTCCGCACTGCCCCAAAATTCCATGAGGTAGCCAAGCGTATTGTGGAAATAACCGAAGATGCAGTAATTGTGGCCCATAATGCCCAATTCGACTATCGGATATTGAGGACCGAATTCAGGCGATTGGGCTATAATTTTGAGCGAAAGACCCTCTGTACCGTAGAACTGGCCAAGCAATTATTGCCAGATGCCGAATCGTATAGTCTAGGCAAATTGGTACGGTCTCTCGGAATCCCTGTAAGTGACCGCCATAGAGCTAACGGAGATGCTCTTGCCACCCTACAATTATTTAAACTATTACTTTCAAAAGACCTGGATAAATCCATTTTTAAGAGTGTTTTAAGAACGGAGACCCAAGGGGAGCTGTCACCCAGGCAATTGGATATGGTAGACGAATTACCTTCGGATACCGGGGTCTATTACATGCACAATAAGGACGGTGACATTATTTTGCTGGGCAAAAGTAACAATATTAAAAAAAGGGTAAACCAACATTTTACCAATAACAGCCTTAAGGCCAGAAGAATTCAGAAAGAAACAAAAAGGGTTTCATATGAAAAAACGGGGAACGAATTGGCTGCACTCTTAAAGGAGAATGCAGAATTATTAAGGAACAAACCCAAATATAATTCTCTTTACAGAAAAAGACTTTTTTCGCATGGCATTTATCAGTCCAGGAACCAGGACGGCTATATTTCATTGACCGTAGAGGTTATAAATCCTAAAAAAAAGGCAGTAGCTACTTTTAATAGTCTACAAGGTGCGGAGAATTTTTTACACAGCATCAGGGAGGAATTTCAGTTGTGCAATAAAATAAATGGGCTTTCACAGGCAAGGATGCATTGCTCCCATTATGAGGACAATGGTTGCCTTGGGGGCTGTATAGGGCAAGAGCCCGTGGAAGCCTATAATGCACGAGCATTACAATCTATTGATAAGTACAGTTTATCAAAAAAGAGCATCCTGATCATGGACAAGGGAAGGGAAATTGGTGAGCGTTGCGGTATCGAGATCAAGAACGGTGTCTTTAAAGGCCTTGGCTATTTTAATTTAAACCATCAAATCAATAATATTCATATCTTGGAATCCATAATTACACCTATGGAAGGAAATGAAAACACGACCCATATTATTTCTTCCTATCTCAGAAAAAAAAAGGTCCTAAAAATTATAGAGCTAAAACAGTAGATTTTGAAAATCAAAAAAAGTTGGAAACACAAAATTCACGAGGTAATCTACGGGACCCACACTCCCGCCGGCAAACTTTTTGATATCCTTTTGCTCATTTTGATTGTTTATAGTGTAATCATCGTAATGTTGGAAAGCATCCCTACTTTTGATGAAAAGCACCATAAATTCTTAAACCATTCCGAATGGACGGTGACCATACTATTTACCATAGAGTACATATTGCGTATTATCTCTATAAATCGGCCCAAAAAATATATTCTAAGCTTTTTTGGCGTAATCGACCTACTTTCCACCATCCCAAAATATCTTTCCCTTTTCCTAGTCGGTTCGCAATTCATAACAGCCTTTCGCATTTTAAGATTGTTAAGGGTTTTTAGAATTTTAAAACTGGTTCGCTTTGTTGGGGAATCCAATAAACTTGTGAGGGCCTTGAATGCCAGTAGGACTAAAATATTTGTATTTGTTTTTTTTGTCATCGTCATATCCGTTCTTTTGGGCACGGTAATGTATATTGTAGAAGGTCCCACACATGGTTTCACCAGTATTCCCCACAGTGTTTATTGGACCATAGTTACCCTAACCACAGTAGGCTATGGGGATATTTCACCTGAAACGCCCTTAGGGCAATTCATTGCCACCTTGATCATGATCATAGGGTATGGGGTAATTGCAGTACCAACAGGAATAGTATCGGCCGAATATGCGGCAGGTGTAATTAACAAAAAAGATATAGATACAGACAGAACCTGCCCGGAATGTGGTACGGAAATCATGCGTATCGATGCCCATTACTGTAGGCAATGTGGACATAGATTAAGTGAGGATTAATGAATAAAAAAAATCTTATTTCCATTGTTGGACCAACTGCCATAGGAAAGACAAGCTTGGCCATTGCCATCGCCAAACACTTTAAAACAGAGATTATTTCTGCGGACTCCCGTCAGTTTTTCAAAGAAATGTCCATAGGGACCGCTGTGCCTTCCCCCGAAGAATTAGCCAGTGTACCCCATCATTTTATTCAACACAAAAATATTTATGAAGAATACACCGTAGGGGATTTTGAAAGGGAAGCCATAGAAAAACTAGAAATACTTTTCCAAGCAAATGACATTGTTGTTATGGTAGGTGGAAGCGGTCTATATGTTGATGCCATAAAAGAGGGACTTGATCATTTTCCAACAATCGATCCCGAAATCCGGGAGACCCTGAACGAAAATTTAAAAAGCAAAGGCATTATAAGCCTTCAGGAGCGACTTAAAGTTCTAGATCGGGATTATTATGGCCAAGTAGATCTGAACAACCCACATAGGCTTATTAGGGCCCTAGAGGTCTGTATTGGCTCAGGGTTCCCCTACAGCTCTTTCTTGAATCAACAAAAACCCGAAAGGAATTTTAGCACCCATACCATAGCCATAAATGCCGAAAGGGCCATTGTTTACGACCGTATTAACCAAAGAGTGGATATTATGATGGAACAGGGTTTATTGGAGGAGGTCATGTCCCTAAAGGAACATCAGCACCTAAATGCATTGCAAACCGTAGGTTACCGGGAATTATTTGGTTATTTCAAAGGAGATTTTGATCTTGATACTGCGGTTGCCGAAATAAAGAAAAACACCAGAAGATTCGCAAAAAGGCAATTGACCTGGTTACGAAAAAAAGAGGATATTCTTTGGGTGGATTATAAATATGATTTAAACGATTTACTAAGGAAGTTAGCACAAAAACTTAATGGACAATGACTTTAAGCAATAAGAACATTCTGTTTGTAATTGGAGTTTCTGGTACGGGTAAATCTACCATAGGCCAGTTGTTGGCAGAAGAATTGAAGCTACCATTCTTTGACGGGGATGATTTTCACTCAGAAGCCAACATAAAAAAAATGTCCAATAAAATCCCGTTGACGGACGGGGACCGCTATGAATGGTTGGTTAGTCTGAACAAGTTGGCCGCGTCCCGCCAAGAAACCGGAGCTGTCATTGTCTGCTCCGCCTTGAAGGAGTCTTACAGGAAATTATTGGAAAATAAAATTGAAGAAAAAGTGGTATGGATTTCCCTGGAAAGTTCTTTTGAGCTGCTAATGGAACGCCTACAAAAAAGAAAGGGCCATTTTATGCCAGCCGAATTATTACGGTCCCAACTGGACACCTTTGAACCTCCTACCCGAGCCATAAAAATCTCGATAGAGCCCAGTCCCCAAGAAATAGTGGACCAAATATTGCGGGAGTACCGGAACTATCGATAGGGCCGGTCTCAAGCTTCATGGAAGAAGCTGCCCCCAAGGGCCCTGTGTCAAGACCATAATTCCACAAATAGAGGCGGGATCGGTTTTACTATTGCATTATGAGCCCACGGGCTTAATAATAAGGGCATAACAAATAAAAAAGCACCAAGAAAAATCTTGGTGCCATAAAAACTCTTATATGCGTGCCAATTACTCGGTCTTAATCACCAATCTAAAACCTTCCCCGTGGATATTTAATATCTCCACGTTCTCATCTTTTTTGAGATATTTACGCAATTTTGCAATGTACACGTCCATACTTCGCGAAGTGAAATAATTATCATCCCTCCATATTTTCGTCAAGGCCAATTCCCTCGGCATTAAATCGTTCTCGTGCAATGCCAACAACCTAAGCAACTCATTTTCCTTAGGGGAGAGTTTAATAGCATCCTCATCCTTGTATTTTAAGAACCTAAGCTTGGAATTCAATTGAAAACCACCAATAGTAAATTCAAATTGTTTACTGTCCGCCAAGGAGCTTGAAGATTTTCTTTGAATTATGGCTTTAAGTTTCATCAATAGCACTTCCGAATCAAAAGGCTTGTTAAGATAATCGTCGGCACCTGCTTTATACCCTTTTAGGACATCTTCCTTCATTGTCTTGGCCGTAAGAAAAACGATAGGTACATTTTCGTTCTTTTCACGGATTTCCTTAGCAAGGGTAAAACCATCCTTATAAGGCATCATTACATCCAAGATACAGACATCAAAATTGTCCTTCTTAAATTTTTCAAAACCTTCCATTCCGTTTTTTGCCAACGTAACGTCAAAATCGTTCATTGCCAAATAATCTTTTAGTACAATTCCAAAATTGGGATCGTCCTCTACGAGTAATATTTTCTTATCTACTGTTTCCATTATTGTTTTAAATTAAAGGTAGTTTTATATAAAAAGTGCTTCCTTTTCCTTTTTCACTTTCTGCATAAACCTCACCTTGATGATCATCAACTATTTTCTTTACATAAGCGAGCCCTAAACCGTGCCCCTTAACGTTGTGTATATCTCCTGTATGTTCCCTATAAAACTTTTCAAAAACCTTTTTTAGCACCGTCTTGCTCATTCCAGCTCCCTGATCCTGTACTTTTATTATGATGGAATTGCCCACCACTTCTGTATAAACATCGATCTTGGGCACTTCTGGAGAATATTTAACAGCGTTATCCAGTATATTCACTATAACATTGGTAAAATGCATCTCATTGGCCAATACCTCTGAGCGTTCCGCCTTTAAATGGGGCTTAATATACCCACCCCTATCTGCGACTATAAGCTCCACATGGGTAATGGCGTCCTCTATTATGTCGTGAACATCTGCCCTATCCTTACTTATATCCAACTGATTTTTCTCCAACTTGGATATCCTTAACACATTTTCCACCTGCGCGTGCATTCTCTTATTTTCGTCCCTTATCATTTGCAAATAGCGCAGTACCTTCTCCTTGTCATCTATAATCTTCGGATTTTTTATTGCTTCAACAGCCAAATTGATAGTAGCAATAGGAGTTTTGAACTCATGTGTCATATTATTGATGAAATCCGATTTAATCTCTGAAATCTGCTTTTGTTTTATCAACTGATAGATAGCACTGGAATAGGCCACTACAATAATCAAGGTAAACGTCAGGGACAAAATTGCCATTCCCAAAATGGACTGGATAAGGAACCTTTTCTTTTTGGGAAAGGTCAACAAAAGGGAAAAATTGGTATTCCCTTCACTGTCCTTAAACAAAGGAGCCTTATAAAGCGTGGTCTCCGAAAACTTAAATTTTTTGGATTTCACTTTTGTAGGCAGGCCTTTACTGTATACCCCATATTCATAATCTATATCTATGCCCCTATTTTTGAGTTCCCTCCCAAGAAACAGTTCGATCTCCTGTTTGGAAACGCGTTTATGGATAGGTCTGTTTTTGGCCTGTTCCCTAAAAACATCATCCATTGCAAACTGCTCAAGATCTGTCATAGACCCAATTTTCTCTAACTTTTGGACGGGTGTCAAGGAATATTGCCTACCGTCCAGACCAAAATCCTCTTTATAAATTTCGGTTGTTCTGGTACTGGTGATGTTCCTAAAAGTGGTTGTATCCAAGCCTATATCAAAGAACGTAGATGCCATATTGTAATCCTCTTCCAAAATACCATGGCTATAAAACCGTATTTCATTGGAATTGATATCACGATCAAAAAAGAAAAAATTCTTAAGATGGGTAGCTTTTGGCTTTCCTATACTATCACTTAGTTTGTAAAACTCGTTTAGATAATCCTGTACTTCCCGTTTTTCAATATTTTCTGTAACCCTACTCAAAATTTGGTTTACAGTGTTTGAAAATTGTTCCTCCTTGTCCGCTACCGACTTATTGATCCAATAGCTCTGAACAAAAATGATTCCGATTAGGGAAAGGCTCATCAAGACTACCAAAAGACCAAATAACCTCTTATTCATTTATTAACAAAATTAGAAATTTAACATTTAGCGAATTGCACGTTTAACCTAACCTTAACAAAAATGTTAAAATTACGTGCTTAAGCCCTTATTTTAAGTAATTTATGGTGAATTTGGGAAACCTGCCTTTGCGTAGCCTCCAATCCGGTATTTTCAATTATGAAGTCTGAAAGCTTTTCTTTATTGCGATCCGGCCATTGATTTTCTATACGTTCCATTACCGCTTCCGCAGTAACTCCGTCCCTATCAACAACCCTTTGTATCCGAATTTCCCTAGGAGAGGTCACTAGGATTATTTTATCATAAAAATCGTTGGTCCCATTTTCAAATATAATGGCAGCTTCTTGAATTACGTAAGGTGCATTCTGGCGTTTGCACCAACTTTTAAAATGCCGTCTCACGGCGGGATGGACTATATTATTGAGGGCCTGTAATAAATCTTTATCGCGGAATACTTTTTTGGCGATATACTCCTTGTTGAGTTCCCCATTTAAATAACTCCCCTTGCCCAATAAGGCCTCAATATCCTTTTTAATCTTTTTTGACCGGGTCATTAAATTCTTTGCCTCTACATCTGAATTGTAGATGGGAACCCCTAATTTTTGAAACATAGATCCCACGGTGGATTTTCCACTGCCAATTCCTCCTGTTAAGCCCACGATCATCATTGCCTCTTTAGTATAAATTCCACTTTATTCTCCCTTAACTGCACAACATTTACACTATCGGGCTTTTTGGTCAATTTCAAATCCAAAACATTTTCACTTTTATCCTTTAGGCTCGAATAGTCGGCAGTAACCACAAAATCTGTCACCGCCAGTTCCTTTATCGCACTTAATCGTCCTCTGCACAAAACTGAAACTATTTCTGGAAAAGTTCTTATCCCAACTCCTTCAGGCACATTGATGACCACTACAGGCACCTTAAAAACCTTCTCGGAAAATTTAAATACTTTGGCCGATAAGGTTATACTATGATGTGAGTATTTGGTATTTTTTAGATTTGCCGGAAGATTTAGCTTCAATTGCTCCGAAATATCATTTGTAGTATGTGGCAGCACCAAAATTTCGGTAGTGAGTCCGGTCAGGGTATCTATTTCCTTTTTAGGCCCCATTACTGTTATGGAGTCGGGCAACAAGCTATAGTTGTTATCCATTAGATAATTTTGCTCCAAATCAATTGTTACTTTAGGAAGTACTGGTACCTTTTTTTTATAAAGCCTTTGAAAATCAAAAAACAAGGTATCCCTATCCATGTCCTCTATCCTTATAAATTTTGAAAGCTGATTTTCTATCTGACTTCTATAGGTTGATGGGGATACAAAATACTTCTCCCCTTTTTTTTCAAGTTCGGTCAAGTCCACTTCCACTGTTTTGTTCTTAAAACCAAACATCAAAAATTGAAACCCACTGGCCCTTAATCTAACCTTGATGTTGTTTTTGGAAACGCTGTTTAACAATAAGCTGTCCGGGGTGTTACCGTAATAAATATCAAAGGTGGCATTGCTGGAATATTGTTCTGCCAAATTGCTAACAAACCAGGCCAGACCGGAACATAATAGAAAGACCAGAAACAGCTTCACCTTTCTTTTATTTAAACCGTTTTTAATTTTATCTATCAACTTATTACAGAGTTTTAAAGAAAAGTTTAGGAAACAACTCCTCCGGTTTCTTATTGCTAATCCCTATTAGAATCGAATTTTTAAAAAATCCAAAACCGTATCCCGCAAATTGGATAACCACTGCTATCAATGACAACATTGCTACCTTAAAATTTTTATTGATCACCAAAGAGTGTACAAAAAGTAAACCAAAATATAAGGCATATAGGATTATAGGCCATAAAACGCCAAAAATCAACAAAGTAACAGCCCCTACGAACCCAAAACAAAATAGCGTTGGCAACCAATAAGTAAATTTTGCGGTATCCGGATGCCAATGATTTAAAATAGGCCTTACCATTCCAAATTTCTTGACCTGGGTATAAAACTTGTTCCAATCTATCCTCCGCTTATGGTATACAAAGGCATCTTCTATCAATTTAGTTTCAAAGCCCGCTTCCCATATTCTAAAGGTAAGGTCCGGATCCTCGCCAGGGTGAATATTCCCATAGCCATGGGTTTTCCCAAAGGCCTCCTTAGAGATACCCATATTGAAGCTCCTGGGCTGAAATTTACCTACAGCCCTTTTATTTCCCCGTATTCCTCCAGTAGTGAATATAGAGGTCATGGCATAATTAATGGCTTTTTGAACACTGGTAAAAGAGGGGTGTGCCGCATCAGGTCCCCCATAACAATCCACATAATTATTTGTCAAGGATTTTTCCACTACCGTTAAATATTGACTTGGAATTATACAATCCGAATCAAGCACAATAAAGTAATTGCCACGTGCACGGTCCATACCATAATTTCGGGAATCACCAGGACCGGAGTTCTTTTTCTTCAAATACGTTATGGACAATTTATCCTTGTATTTTGCCACAATATCCTCAGAACTTTCGGACGAGCCGTCTTCCACAATGACCACCTCAAAAGGTTTATCGTAGTCCTGTACCGAAAGACTTTCCAGCAATTCATTGATCTCACTGGGTCTGTTGTAAACCGGCACTATAAAAGAAAAGAATAAATCCATCGAGATTTGGTATAATTTAAAATATTGGAACAAGAGTAACGGCTTTCCTTTACCCATGCTACCAATGCATTAAGCTGATTTGAATGATCTGTAAGGCTTTGTTCTGCCAATAACAAAAAGATTCTACAAAGCCCTATTAGCGAAATATCCGAAGTACTATTCGGAAAATTTATCAATTACCTCCTGACTAACACCTGTATTGGAAAAGCCTCCGTCGTGAAATAAATTCTGCATGGTAACCTTTTTGGTCAAATCCGAAAAAAGGGTAACTGTATAATCTGCACAATCCTGAGCTGTTGCATTTCCCAAAGGCGACATCTTATCGGCATAGGTAATAAAACTATTGAACCCCTTAACTCCTTGTCCTGCAGTTGTAGCTGTTGGGGATTGGGATATGGTATTTACCCTTACCTTCTTCTCCTTCCCAAAAAAATATCCAAAACTACGGGCTACCGATTCCAAATACGCCTTATTGTCGGCCATATCATTATAATCCGGAAAAGTTCGTTGAGCGGCCATGTAGGTCAAAGCCACAATACTTCCCCATTCGTTCATGGCATCGGCCTTGTACAGGCTCTGCATTACTTTATGAAAAGAAAGTGCGGATACGTCCCAGCCTTTGGTAGTAAAATCATATTTTTCATCGGTATAGGCCCTGCCTTTACGCACATTGACAGACATTCCTATGGCGTGCAGCACAAAATCCACTTTCCCTCCTAAAATCTCCATGGATTGCTTCACCAAATTATCCAAGTCCTCTTCACTCGTTGCATCGGCCGGGATAATCCTGGAACCAGTCTTTTTTGCAAGTTCATCTATCTGTCCCATGCGCATGGCTATGGGGGCATTGGTAAGTACAAAAGTACCTCCTTCCGCATGTATGGTTTCAGCAGTTTTCCAAGCTATGGAATTGGCATCGAGTGCCCCGAAAATAATTCCTTTCTTTCCTTTTAGTAAATTAAACGACATAGTCTATTTTCTTTGTGAATTTTAGATCGTCAAAGATATTAAAAATTAGCGGGTAGTCCGCAGAAAGAAGCGCTTAGAAAAGATGGTTACCTTATTGTTGCGACTCCATTTTAAAAGGCAACCGGCACAAAGCCTTCATCTTGTAGCACATTCAAATACCGGCAAACGGTATCCAGGATTTCCCTAGCCGCTTAGCCAAAGGTTAATCCAGTAATTGCCTGGCATGTGCCAAAGCCGATTCGGATAAGGTTTTACCTCCCAACATCTCTGCCAGTTCCACAACCCTTTCTTCCGTAGAAAGCCTTTTCATTTTAGTATTGGTCCCCATTAGTTCTTCCTCTTTGTACACCTTAAAATGATGTACACCCTTGGCAGCAACCTGAGGCAAGTGGGTGATAGAAAATATCTGCATAGTATTGCTCATATCCTTCATAATATCTCCCATTTTATTGGAAATCTCTCCGGATACTCCCGTGTCTATCTCATCGAACATCATGGTAGGCAGCTGTTCGTATCTGGCCAGAATAGCTTTAATGGTCAACATAATCCTGGATAGTTCCCCTCCAGAGGCCACTTTCTTAAGATCGCCATAAGCAGATCCTTTGTTCGCAGAAAACAAAAAGCTAAGGTCATCCTTTCCTGTGGGTTTGAACTCTTTGGACGGCGAAATTTCGATTTTAAAGGTAGCACTTGCCATCCCTAGGTCTATCAAGGTTTCCTCCAATTGTTTTTTCAGTTTGGGAATAACCGCCTTTCTTCTCTTACTTATATTGGAAGCTTCGGTGTTCAAAGCAGTTTCCAATAGCTGCAACTCCTTCTTTTTCCGGTCTATATCCGCTACAACATTCTCGGTTGCACTTACCTTCTCATCCAAGGCATTCCTTATTTCCAATAGTTCAGGAATCGTTTGTACCTTATGTTTCTTTAGAAGATCATACAACAACTGAAGTTTGGTATTAACCTCCTCCAACAATTGTGGATCTGCCTCTACCTTGTCATTTAAAATATTTAGTTCGCTGGAAATATCATCCAGCTCGATAAAAACGGATTTTATACGCTCATTAATATCGAAATATTGGTTGCCAAAACCGGCCAGTTTATTGGATACCTGTTTCAGCTCTGTAAGCCGGTTTACCAAGCCAATCTGCTCATCATTCAAAAGCTGTTGGCCATGGGACAATTGCTCCAGAATAATTTCAACATTATTAAGCTGTTCGTACTGCTCTTCCAATTCCTCCAATATCCCCTCTTTCAAAGGTGCCGAATTTAATTCCTGCAATAAAAAACTATTGTACTCGTGTTCCTGGGTAGCACTATTTTGAAAATCCTCCAGTTTTTGCAATTCCTTTAGCGTAGATTGAAATAACAGCAATTGGGAAGAATACGTCTTTAACACTTCTGCATTATCGGCCAGGGCGTCTATAACCTTAAGTTGAAAATCATTGTCCGCAAGCCGTAAGGTTTGATGCTGCGAATGCACATCTATCAATTGATCTCCCAATTGTGATAAAATATCCAAGGTTACCGGGGAGTCATTTATAAATGCCCGGGATTTACCACTAGGTAAAATCTCTCTTCTTATGATGGTCTTTTCCTCATAATCAAGGTCATTTTCCAAAAAAAATGATTCCAATCCATATTTGGAAATTTCAAACTCCGCCTCTACAATGCATTTATCCTGCTTCTCCCTTAGAGAAGAAAGATCTGCCCTTTTGCCCAGTACCAAGGACAGTCCACCCAATAAAATGGATTTTCCGGCTCCCGTTTCACCCGTTATTACAGTAAAGCCATTGGTAAACTTCACGTTTAAATGGTCTATTAATGCGTAATTCTTTATGGAAAGATTTGTCAGCAATGTTTAGTTTATAAGATTGCCGTAAAGATAAATTATATTGCCTTGGAAAAAAATGTGTAGTAAAAAAATTCTAAGGGCCAAATCCGAATGCGGTACCAATATGAATTTTAGAATAAAAGGTATTAAATCTCAGGGCAGGCCTGTCTGCCGACAAAGGCAGGCCTGTCTGCCGACAAAGGCAGGCACTGAACCCAATATAGGAATCTACCCTAGGGTCGAGGTATGGAACCTAGGTCCCGCCGAAAAAGGCGGGGTTAGTTCAACTTGCAATTTTAAGTGTGTCTTACCGACTTCCCAAAATTGGGTTTCACTAATAAAACCCTATCAAAATTTTATTTTGCTCCAATTGGACGAATAAAGAGGGGCTATTTTATTCAGGGTCTGCTTAAGTTGTACAATATCCACTTTGGGGCCATCGGAAAATACATTTTGTATTTCCTCCGACTTTGCATCAAAAAAAGTTTGGATCAAAAAAGCATTTGGGTGCCTACCGCCCATGGTCTCTAGCAATCGCATAGTGCCGGCAACCACTTGCTTTCCCGTACTATTATTATCCGCTAGGACGTCCAGTCCTTTTCTGTGATAATTGTACATGACAATTCTATACTCCCTGTAGGAATTGGACAAAAGATTGTCTACCAATTCAAACCTACTTCTTTGTCCGGATGTCTGCGTCCACCCCGAAAAGCCCGCACTTTGGGCCAAGGTAACAACCTGTTGCGCTTTCTTGTAAAAATCGCTTCCCCCCTCCAACGAAAAGGTATCCGCATCCAAGCCTAAAATAATATAGGCATAGAATGATACGACCCCTACCAAATTGGAAGTTATATTGTTTTCGTTTAAGATCAACGGCTGGAACTCTATATAATCAAAACTGAGCTGATTGTCCTTATAATTAAAAACAGGACTTTCATAGGAGGTATTAAAAACAGGCCTTGAAGATTGAATCTGTATATTTCCTTTAAATCTACTGGATTCATATTCTGTAATGGTGATGAAGATTTGGGCATTTACCCTTTCATTTTCCTTGTAGACCCGATTGGACCACCTATTCTTATTTACAAAATCATTTAAGGAGCGTTCGAGCGTCTTGAAAACTTGTTGATTGGTCTGCCCTACCTGGTCCGAATTAATGGTAACCACACAATTTAATTCCTGAGCTCCCAAGCTTATGGAAGTTATAAAACAAATTATGGTTAAAAATAGATTACGCATGGATCCTGGTCTTAATTTCATTTAAAATATCCAGGGCCACCTCTGCCTTGGTTTTTAACTCAAACGTTTTAATATCCAAATTCTTATCTATAAACGATATTTTATTGGTCAATTTTCCAAAACCGGCACCACTATCATTCATGGAATTCAGTACAATGGCATCCAAATTTTTCTTTTTCAATTTTCCTATGGCATTTTCCACCTCATTTTCGGTTTCCAGGGCAAACCCGACCAAAAATTGTTTCTTCTTCATTTCCCCCAAGGAGTACAGTATATCCTTGTTCTTTACCATTGTAAGGGTAAACTCCTCTGCCGTTTTCTTAATTTTCTGTTCGGCCACTAATTTAGGTCTGTAATCAGCCACAGCTGCTGCGCAAATAACGATATCCATATCCGGGTACAAAGCAACTGTTTCTTGGTACATCCCTTCGGCCGAAATTACCCTTATAAGTTCAACCTGGGAATGTTGCAGGCTTAAATGTGACGGACCTGATACGAGATACACCTTTGCTCCAAGCTTGGCGGCATTTTTTGCCAATTCGTACCCCATAAGACCTGATGAATGGTTTCCTATAAATCGGACAGGGTCTATTGCCTCATAGGTAGGGCCGGCAGTTATCAACACTTTCTTACCCCTTAAAGGTAGTCCCTTAGTTAGGTGCTCATTAAGGAATTCCACAATATCTTCGGGTTCGGCCATGCGGCCCTCCCCTATCAATCCACTGGCCAATTCTCCTGAAGCAGCTGGAATCATAATATTCCCAAAAGATAATAACTTTTTAAAAGTTGCCGCAGTGGAAGGATGCTTATACATATCCAAGTCCATCGCCGGAGCAAAGTAAACAGGACATTTTGCCGAGAGATAAGTGGCCATCAGCAAATTATCGCAAGTACCATTGGCCATTTTGGACAGGGTATTGGCCGTGGCGGGAGCAATGAGGACAATATCTGCCCAAAGTCCCAATTCTACGTGATTGTTCCAGGAAACACTGCCGTTTTCCTCATTTATAAACGAAGAATGAACCGCATTCTTGGACAGGGTCGCCAAGGTTAAAGGGGTAACAAAAGAGCTGGCGCTTTCCGTTAAAACAACTTTAACGTTAGCGCCAGCTTTAATAAGTAAACGAACTAAAAAAGTGGTTTTATAAGCAGCTATACCCCCAGTAATGCCTAAAAGTATATTCTTACCGCCCAACATCCTTTAAGCGTCTTTCTCTGTATTCCTGTGATAAATTTTGTCATCCAACCATTCCTTTACGGCCAATGCATGTGGTTTGGGCAATTTTTCGTAGAATTTGGAAACCTCGATCTGTTCCTTGTTTTCAAAAACTTCCTCCAAACTATCACTGTAGGTTGCAAACTCTTCCAACTTCTCCAAAAGCTCCTTTTTTATTTCAGAATTAATCTGAACAGCTCTTTTGGCCGCTATTGAAATAGCTTCATAGATATTCCCCGTCTTGGCGTCAAAATCATTTTTATTGATCGTCACCGTGGAAACAGGGGCCTTCGAGTTTTTTAAATCGTTCATATTCATATCAAATCGTATTTTATTTGGAATAAATTTCTAATTCTTTTTCAACTTTTTCCAAGGTCTTATCGGCATCCTTAAGATACTTGGACTCCGGAAAAGATTTTTTGAAAGCCTGATAGGCAGCCTTGGCATCATTCAAGCGTTCTTTTTTAAGATAATCGAAGCTGTTGAGCGCTAAATGGGTTGAGGCGTCAAACTTATAATAAAGGGCATCCTCACGATAAACGGAACCAGGGTTGTCCGAGATAAAGTTATCAAAAGCGGTAACCGCTGGAGTTAAAAAGGTATAATCAAATTCCCCAATAGTGTTGAACTGCTTTGCAATCTCATAAGATTTGCGCTCTTTTTTTGTTGTTAGTTCCCTGGCCATAATATTGGCTTCCACCAAATATTCCGAATCAGGGTAGGCATTGATAAAATTTTGCAACTTAATCAAGGCTTTGTCCGTATCTGTTTGGTCCAAAGAATATTTTGGGGATAGCTTATAATAACTTTTCGCCCCATAAAAGCCTGCCTCTGCAGCCTTATCGCTTTTGGGATAGGATTTTAGGAACCTTTCAAATTGGTAACCTGCCATGTTGTAGTCCTTGGTCTGGAAATAAGAATCCGCCAGAAAGAACATAACGCGCTCTCCCTGTGGCTTTCCAATATACTTTGGGGCTATCTGTTCCAACAATCGGTTCGCCCTTTTAAAATCGCCGGCATCATAAAATTTTTCCGCCAAATCATATTTGGCCTTAACATCTTCATTTTTAAGTACCTTTTGGTACTCACTACAAGAGCCAAGTATGACAACCAATAATAAAAAGGAAAGTAGACGCTTCATTTTTAAAAACATTTTGCAAAATTAAGGATTCTAAACGGATATAAAAAACATTTTTATCGCGCTAAAATAGCCCGCCGCTTTAGCAACTACAACATTTTTGTGCAAGTTTTAACTTTGTTGGAGAAAAATCCTATTGGCAAGATAGCGGCCTTTTACTATACAACCGTCTTTAGCAAGGTGTTCAAAAAACTCTTGATGGTCTTTTTTAGGGTAGAAGTGGCTTCCACCAATGGCAACCTTACAACGGCAGTACCTAGACCAACGGCTTCCAACAATGCCTTGATTCCCGCCGGATTCCCTTCTCTGAAAATCAAATCCATACCATCCTGAAGCGCATAGTGCAAGGCAAAGGCTTCCTTGACCCTGCCAGCCAGCCCCAAACGTATCATTTGGGAAAATTCCGAGGGAAGTCCCTGTCCCAAAACCGATATTACCCCGGAACCACCGGCCAATACCGTGGAAAGTGCCGTAAAATCATCCCCGGAAATTACCATAAAATCAGTGGGCTTGCCTTTAATGGTGCGCATTATTTGAACCATGTCCCCGCAAGCCTCCTTGATACCTATAATATTATTAAAGTCATTGGCCAATCTCAAAACCGTTTCTGGAAGCATATTGCTACCTGTCCTACCTGGTACATTGTACAATATAATAGGTTTGGGCGAGGCCAAGGAAATAGCTTTAAAATGCTGATATATACCCTCTTGCGTAGGCCTGTTGTAATACGGTGAAACCGACAAAATGGCCGCAAAATCCTTAAGGTCGGTATCTTGAAGCTCTTCAACAACAGCGGCCGTATTGTTACTACCTATTCCCAAAACCAATGGCAATCTCCCCGCATTGGCATCCACAATGGTATTTATAACCAGTTGTTTTTCTTTTTTGGTCAGCACAACAGACTCCCCGGTAGTCCCCAAAACAACCAAATAATCTATTCCCCCGTCCACACAATAATTTACGCTTTTTGCCAAAGCCATCGTATCTATAGAAAAATCCTCCTTAAAAGGAGTTACTAGGGCAACACCCGTTCCAACTAACTGTTCCATTATTTAATCTCATTTAAAACCCTTAAATACTTCCGTAACTCCTTTTTGAAAGTTTGGAAATCCTTAATGGGAGTATTCAATATCAAATCATTTAAATTCTTATCCACACTGCCAAAACCCACCTTTAGCCTAGCCTTGGTCTTTAACGTCATTAATTGCAACAATAATTTTTCATCCGTATAATAATTGACCAAAAGGTCATATTCCCTATTTAAGAACTCCAAGGCATAGCTATTTTCTATATTTCCTTTCCACCCCAAATCCTTATTGGAAAAAACTGGGGTTGAATATGGGGAGTTTTTGTCATAAAACTTCTTGTACCCAATTATTTTTACCGAATTGGGCCTTAAGGAAAATTCATCTACAAACTCATAAAACGCATTGGCATTTTCAAACTCGTCCAAATCAACAATACAACCAACAGAACTTATTCCCTTAACCCGGTTAATAGTCTCTTGGGGAGTGTCCAATCCCCGCTGCAGAAACTTTTTACCAGCTCTAAATTTAATTTTTTCCTTAAGCGTTTTTAAAAACATGTATTTTTACATTTCAAGAATGTAAATGTAAATAATATCACCTCAATATTAATACGAAGGTAAGAAGTATATGGATTTAAAAAACAAACATTTTGTTATAATTACAACATTAATGTTGTCGATAGGTTGCAAGGAATCCGTTCCTATACTAAGAAACATTGAGGGACAAAGGATACAGATCAATTATACTTCAAGTCCAAAAGATTCAATTGAAAACATTATCGCCCCATATCGCAACAGGATCAACCAGGTGTTGGACAGTGTTTTGGCATATGCCCCAATAGCCATATCCAAAACAGATGGCACACTCAATTCTCCTGCAGGCAATTTAATGGCAGACATCGTAATGCAGGAAGTAAACCCTGTCTTCAAGGCTAGAACAGGCAAAAATATAGATTTTGTACTTCTTAACCACGGGAGTATCAGGTCTGTAATTTCGGCAGGGAACATAAGCGAACGTACCGCCTACGAAATAATGCCCTTTGAAAATTCGGTAGTAATAGCCGAATTGGATGGTAAGGCCATCAGGGCCATGGTGTCGTTCCTTATAAAGTCCAGCGTTCCCCACCCCATTGCAGGGATTCAAATAATCGTGGATAAGAATAAAAGTTTGCAAGCTGTAAATATTCAAGGAAAGCCCTTTGACGAAAACAAGACCTATTATGTAGCCACTTCAGATTACTTGATAACCGGTGGTGACAAAATGGATTTTTTAAAGGAACATGTTTCTTTGACCGATTCCGACTATTTGATTAGAAATGCCCTGATAGATTATTTCAAAAAAATAGACACTCTCACTGCAGCAACGGATAACCGGTTTATTCAAATCAACTAATTATGGAACGTAGAAAATTCATATCCGGAACAGCTGCTTCAGCCACTTTTATCAGTATTGGGGGACTATCGTTAAATTCCTGCCAAGACTCGGCGAACAAGCACGTTACCATATTGCACACCAATGATGTACATAGCCATATAGATCCCTTTCCCACCGACCACTCCAGCTATCCCAATATGGGCGGTTTGGCAAGAAGGGCGACTTTGGTAGATCAAATCAGAAAAGAAAACCCAAATACACTATTGTTCGATGCAGGGGACATTTTTCAAGGAACACCCTACTTCAATTTTTATGGGGGAGAACTGGAATTTAAACTGATGAGCATGTTAAAATATGATGCCGCGACCATTGGAAATCATGATTTTGACAATGGCATCAATGGCCTGTATGCCCAACTGCCCTATGCTTCCTTCGATTTTTTATCTGCCAATTATGACTTTGGCAATACGCTTATGGACAGTCATGTGCGGCCTTATAAAACATATATGGTAGATGGAATTAAAATTGGGGTTTTTGGATTGGGCATAGAACTCGCTGGTCTTGTCACTAAAAAACTTTACCAAGAGACGGTATACCTAGACCCTATAGAAATTGCCCAAGACATGAGCCGTACCTTAAAAGAAGAGGAAAAATGCAACTTAATCATTTGTCTTTCCCATTTGGGGTATCAATATCAAAACCCTCAAAAACCGGATGATCTAAAATTAGCCGCACGCACAGAAAACATAGATTTGATTATTGGAGGCCATACACATACATTCTTGGACAGGCCCACCATTGTAAACAATAGAAAAAACCAACAAATGTTGGTAAACCAGGTTGGATGCTTCGGTATTAATCTAGGTCGAATCGACTTCTATTTTGACGATGGCAAACAAAATGGTGCCGAGGGAGTATCCATCAAAGTATAACCACATAGTATGATTCAGGAAAAAGGAAAATCTATAGTTTCAAGGAAAATAATAAAAATAAAGGGAGACGATCTTGTAGAACACACGGACGCCATAGCTGTTGAGGAGCCATTGCAAATTAGTATCAGCGTTTTAAATTTGGATTTTCCCATTACCAACAAAAACATCTCCATTACTATGAGAACGCCAGGCCATGACCAAGACCTGGCCATTGGATTTTTGTTTACAGAGGGTATTATACGGGACTCCGATCAAATAAAAAAGGTCGTCCATACTGAAAACAGCATAAATGTACACCTACATAACTCCGAAGACATAGATCTTGGCAAACTGGAGCGAAATTTCTACACCAGCAGTAGTTGCGGAGTTTGTGGCAAAGCCAGTATCGAAGCCATAAAAACAATATGCAGACTACCACCGTCCTCTGGCGATTTTCAGATTGAAAAAAATCGCATTAAATCCTTTCCCGGCATACTTCAGAAAGAGCAGCAAGTATTTAACAATACCGGGGGAATACACGCAGCAGCACTATTTAATATTCAAGGCGAATTGATTGCAATGCGGGAAGACGTTGGAAGACACAATGCTTTGGACAAAATTATTGGAAATGTACTTAGCAAAAGGCTATTGCCCTTAGACCAGTATTTATTGTTTCTAAGCGGTCGTGCCAGCTTCGAATTGATACAAAAAGCGGCCATGGCAGGGATACACTTTGTTATGGCCGTGGGAGCCCCGTCCAGCTTGGCCATAGAAATGGCCATGGAACACAATATTACGCTTATAGGCTTTTTAAGCGAAACCAGGTATAACATCTATTCGGGCTCAAAACGGATTAAAATTTAGGAACCTAAACTTTGAGACTGATTATCGAATACCTAACTTTATAAAATTAAGGTTAAAAAATTGTTTGAATGAAAATTAGGATACAAGGAAATTCGGTTCGTTATAGGCTTACCCGTTCGGAAGTAGCATCGTTGAAGAAAGACGGCTACTATAGGGAGCAGACTGCTTTTGACGGCAAGAATTTCACCTACGCAGTTGCCGCCAAGGAAAACATTACCGACCTTGAAGCGGAATTTCAAGAAAACACCATTACCCTATTTGTACCAAAGAACGACAGTTTAAAATGGCCCGACAATGAACGGGTAGGTTATGAAAACAAAATGATTTTAAAAGACGGTCAGGTACTGAATTTATTATTGGAAAAAGATTTTGTTTGTTTGGATGAACGCCTGGAGGACCAATCCGACAACTATCCCAACCCCGCGGCAACAAGCAAGAAATAATGGCCAAAAACCAAGAAAAACCTAAGGCAACGGCACCGGCAATATTGACCGGTCTAAAAACTACTGTTCCAAAAAAAGTAGCTGCAGGTATTCCTGCCGTAATTTCTTCAGCCAAACATGTATTTGGAGAAATGGGACTCGGCCGAGGATTGAAAGCGCTTGCAAACCTCAACCAAAAGGGCGGAATTGATTGTCCCGGCTGTGCCTGGCCAGATCCCGATGATGAGCGAAGCAGCATAGCCGAATACTGCGAGAATGGTGCCAAGGCTATTGCCGAGGAGGCCACTACCAAAAAACTGGACACCGCCTTTTTCCAAGAAAACAGTGTCTCGCAACTTTCCACGCTTTCAGATTATGAAATTGGAAAAAAAGGTAGATTGGCCCAGCCTATGTATTTGCCCGAAGGCTCCGATTATTATCAAGAAATAAGCTGGGAAGGTGCATTTTCCAAAATAGCAGGACATCTAAATGGACTAAAAAGTCCTGACGAGGCCATATTTTATACTTCGGGCAGGACAAGTAACGAGGCTGCCTTCCTATACCAACTTTTTGTTAGGGAATACGGCACCAACAATATGCCCGACTGCAGTAATATGTGCCATGAAAGTAGTGGCGTTGCCCTAACCGATACCTTGGGTATAGGCAAGGGTTCTGTAAAACTGGAAGATTTTTACGAGACCGAGGTTATCCTTATCCTGGGACAAAATCCGGGCACCAATCATCCAAGAATGCTGAGCGCCCTAAAAAAGGCCAAAGAAAATGGGGCTACCATTATCTCTATAAATCCAATCATTGAAACCGGATTGTTAAATTTCAACAATCCCCAGGAAATAAAAGGTGCCCTGGGAATAAAGTCGAAATTAACCGACCTGTACCTACAGGTGAAAATTAATGGGGATATGGCGCTCCTACAGGCCTTGGCAAAACTTATGTTGATTGAGGAGGACAAACATCCCGGGGCTATTTTTAACTTGGATTTTATCAAAGAAAAAACCCAAGGTTCCGAAGATTACCTAGCTCACCTAAGAACACTGGATCTAGATAAGTTAATAATGGAATGTGGAATTCCACTGCAGACCTTGCAGAGGGTGGCCAAAATACTATGCAACAAAAATAAGATTATTGCTTGCTGGGCCATGGGTCTAACCCAGCACAAGAATTCTGTAAATACCATAAAAGAGGTAGTAAACCTTTTATTACTGAAGGGAAGTATTGGCAAACCTGGAGCCGGCACCTGTCCTGTTCGTGGCCATAGCAATGTACAGGGAGATCGAACCATGGGAATTTACGAAAAGCCTCCCAAGTCATTTTTGGACCGTTTGGAGAAAGTATTCCATTTTACCCCACCGCGCAAGCATGGATTTGATACGGTAGACAGTATTAATGCCATGCATTGCGGTAAGGCCAAGGTATTTTTTGCCATGGGCGGTAATTTCCTATCCGCTACCCCAGATACCCTGTTTACGGCCGAGGCACTGCAAAAATGTAAGCTAACGGTACAAGTTTCCACCAAATTAAATCGCAGTCATCTTATCCACGGCAAAGAAGCATTAATTTTACCGTGTTTGGGAAGAACGGACAAAGATCTTATGAACGGTGAATTACAGTTTGTAAGTGTTGAAAACTCCATGGGGGTCGTTCACAGCTCCAAGGGAAGTCTTAAACCCATATCGTCCCAAATGTTAAGCGAACCTGCCATTGTTTGTCAAATGGCCATGGCAACCCTAAAAAACTCCAAAGTGGATTGGGAAAAATACATGCAACATTACGACCACATCAGGGACAGCATTGAAGAATGTATTCCTGGATTTGAGGACTACAACCAAAGGGTAAGGCAGCCATCCGGCTTTTACCTACCCAACGGGGCACGGGACAATTCCTTTAACACCACTACTGGAAAGGCCAATTTTAGCATATCCAATAGTGGGGCCATAGCTTTGGACGAAGATGAGCTTTTAATGATGACCATAAGGAGCCACGATCAATATAACACCACTATTTATGGACTCAATGATCGTTACAGGGGCATATTTAATGAACGAAGGGTTATATTGATGCACCCCAAGGATATTGAAGGATACCACCTCAAGGAAAGGGATTTGGTAGACCTTTATAATTTTCACAACAATACAGAAAGGGTAGCGCAAAAGTTCATTGTTCTGCCTTATAATATTCCTGAAAAATGCTGTGCCACCTATTTCCCCGAAGCCAATGTCCTGGTACCATTAAACAGTACAGCCGATAAAAGCAATACCCCTACATCCAAATCAGTGGTCATTAAGCTCAAAAAACATGGATCCTAGCCCTTGCCATGAAGAGTTTGGGGGGTTACCCAATATTGTTAGTTTATTTAAAATAATTATTGCATTATATTCAAAAGCCCTAACTTAAGAGGCACCAAAAATCTAATATTTATCTTAAACCAATTCCAATGTACAAAACTGCATATATTTCAGTTCTTTTATTGCTATTTACGATAAACACCTATAGTCAGGCCAACCAGCGGGAATATTACCAACTAAAAACCTACCTCCTGGATACGGAGGAACAGGAAAAAAGTACTGACGATTACCTAAGTAAAGCCTTATTGCCTGCCCTCAAAAAACTCAATATCAAGAATGTGGGGGTATTTAAACCAAGAACAATCGACTCACTACATCCGCGCAGTATTAAAGTATTGATTCCCATGAAAGCTATTGACGATATGGAAACAATGGGAACCAAGCTGCAAAAGGACAAAGTTTACATGGCAACTGCCAAGGATTTTTTGGATGCCCCTTATAACAACCCACCTTATAGCAGGGTTGAATCCGTTATTTTAAAAGCTTTTGTAGAAATGCCTAAAATGAAGCCTTCACCCCTTGGTGGCCCCCGTAAGGACCGAATCTATGAATTAAGAAGTTATGAATCGGCAACAGAGGCCAAATACATCAACAAAGTGGCCATGTTCAACAAAGGTGGGGAAGTAAGCCTTTTCGACAGTTTGGGCTTTAATGCCGTATTCTATGGTGAGGTTTTGTCCGGTGCAACAATGCCGAACCTCATGTATATGACCACCTTTGAAAATCAGGCCAGTAGGGATGCCCATTGGAAATCCTTTTCCGACTCACCTGTATGGAACAAATTAAAATCGGACCCCAATTACCAAAACAACGTTTCCAAAAACGTTACCCGATTCTTCTATCCTACAGAATATTCCGATTATTGATCATACACCCTTTTCTTTTTCCCATGCCAACCTATAAACCAGGAGGCAATGAAAAGTATTTAAAAAAAAAGCGGTCATGGGTATAACATGACCGCTTTTTTTATGGTGATAACTACCTGGGATTGCCCCAAAACAACAGTACTACTGTTGAGCTAGAAAAAACGCCACCAATTGGCGTTGTTCAACATCCAATTCTATCTCCGGAAATTTTTTTCCTGCCATTCTATACCAATATCCCGCATTGAACTTATCCCCTTCCTTACGGTGCAAATAGGCATGGATCCAGCTGCCATCGGAAGTATGCAGGTCCTGTGCAATTTCATGGGAAGACTCCCAATCCCCCTTGGCATCGAACCACATGGCCCGTAAGGCTTCGGGCCAAGAGGAGGGTGCCGTTTGTTGGGACAAGGTCGCATTAAACTCTTCTATACTGTTGGGAACGGCCATCATTCTTGATTTATATATACGATTAAGCTACGGTATTGGATAGGGTCCCTATGGAATCGACCGTAATGTTAACAACATCCCCATGGCCCAAGGTAAAAGAATCCGGAGGCACCACTCCCGTCCCTGTCATTAAAAGGCTTCCAAAAGGAAAGGACATTTCACGATACAAATAGTGAACTAGATCGGTGAGTTTTCGTTTCATTTGGCCCACCTCGGTCTCCCCTTCGAACACGGTATTTCCTTTTCGTACAATTTCAATTCTAATCTTGGCATCCATAGAAATAGGTTCCTTGGTCAGCCAAATACAAGGGCCTATAGCCGCAGCGCCATCATAACTCTTGGCTTGGGGAAGGTACAATGGATTCTCACCTTCAATGTCCCTGGAGCTCATATCGTTGCCAATAGTGTAGCCAATTATTTTGCCGTTTGGGGTAATCACCAAAGTCAATTCCGGTTCAGGAACGTTCCACTTGGAATCCTTTCTGATCCTTACATCCTGCTTGTGGCCCACTGCCCTACTTGCCGTACTTTTAAAAAACAATTCCGGCCTTTCCGCATTATAAACCCGGTCGTAAAAATCGCCACCACCAGCATCTTTGGATTCTTCAATACGGGCCTCCCTACTCTTGTAGTAGGTTACCCCGGACGCCCAAATTTCTTGTTGACCAACCGGAGGCAGTAAACTTCCATTCAACAAGGCAGCACTATTGTCTATAGGCTGAAGCTTGGAAATTAAACTTAGTGTGTTATCGTAAATGGCATCATCGGTAATAAAGGAATCCCATTCCTTATCGGTAAGATAAAATTTGTGGTTATTTTCAATCAAAACTCCTTGGTTGGTCTTATACACTTTCATTCTATAAAAATTAGATTATTAAACTGATTATGGTTAACACGATCATCGCAGATAAGCCCAGAATGGCGGTCCCCAAACTGTGTGTCCTGTATCCTTGATTTACTTTCATATCGCTTAGCTGGGTAACCACCCAGAAAAAACTGTCATTGGCATGGGAGACGAAGGATGCCCCAGCGCCAATGGCAATGACCGCCAAAGCTTTTGAAACCTCGGTATCAAATCCCATAGCAGGCATTAATGGGGCAATAATGGAAGCTGTTGTAATTATGGCCACTGTAGAGGAACCTTGGGCAGTCTTTATCCCCGCAGCGATCAGAAATGGAAGCCATATTCCAAGATTGCCATTGGAAATACTGCTCTCCAGCAAGGTACTAATATCCGAAGTCTGCAGTACTTTGCCAAAAGCCCCTCCGGCACCGGTTATCAATATAATAATGGCTGCTGACGTAAGTGCCTCCCCTATCCAGCCAGAGGTGCTTAACATTTCCTTGTCCAATTTCTTGGGCAGGGTAAACGACAGTACCATTCCGATCAATAAGGCCACCACTGGGTTGCCCACAAACCCTATGGCATACTTAAAGGTTCCGTCCCCAAACGGCATAGTGGGGTATTCGGCAAAAGACCTCAACACAATAAGAATAATGGGAACAACAATAGGGATGAAGGATTTGAAGATTGACGGAGCATTTTCCAACTGGGAATTGATCTGTTCTTCCGTTAGTTTTGGTGCGGGATCAATGAAAATTTTGGAACCTATTTTTTTGGCAAACAAAATACAGACCAACAAAGCAGGTATACTGGTCATTAGACCAAAGAGGATAACCTGGCCCAAATCGGCACCTAGGATTCCTGCGGCAGCAATAGGGCCGGGAGTTGGTGGCACCATCGTATGGGAAGCCATTAAACCTAGTGACAAGGCTACTGCTGTTCCTGCCAAGGATAATTTTGCCTTTTTGGTAAGTGCCCTATTTAATGGGGAAACAATAATAAAACCGCTATCGGCAAATACAGGTATGGATACAAAGTAACCAATAAACCCCATCGCCATATGTACCCGCTTGGGACCTATAATCTTTAAGACAAGGTTGGCCAAGGTATAGGCTCCGCCCGATTTTTCCAGAAAGGTTCCAATAATTAATCCCGCGATAATAATAATGCCTATTCCTCCGATAGTACTTCCAAAACCATCATTTATGGTTTTAATGAGCTCATCCAATGGGAGTCCGGAAAAAATACCAAATAACAAACTAGCGGTAAGCAATGCCAAAAATGGGTGAAGCTTAAAACGGGTGGAAGCCACAATAATAAATACAATACAGAGTAGTAGAAGTAGTATGGTATACATAATTACAATTTAGTTCAAATATTTTACCTTTATACACCCATATTTTTTTATTTCTTACCCCACACATTTTCCATAGCCATGGACAAAAAATTATAGCATATTCAAGAAATCCGCCTCTGAAATAATCGGGACACCCAGACTTTCGGCCTTGGTCCTTTTGCTCGGGCCCATTTTGTCCCCCGCCACAAGATAAGAAGTTTTTGAAGAAATACTGGAACCTACCTTTCCTCCGTTGTCCTCGATCAATTTTTTAAGTTCATCCCTGCCCAAGTTCTCAAATACCCCTGATACAACAAAGGTCTGCCCCTTTAAGATATCGGTCTGATTCTCCAGTTTGTCGGCAGATACTTCAAATTGCACTCCGTACTCCCTTAACCTGGAAATAATTTCTATATTGATCCCGTTCCTGAAAAATGATACAACACTTTCCGCAATACGTTGACCTATTTCATCGACCGACATTAGCTCTTCTGCGGTAGCCATCATGAGCCCGTCTATATTATTATAGGCCCTTGCGAGTTTCTTGGCCACGGTTTCCCCAACAAACCTTATCCCTAAGGCAAAAAGCACCCTTTCAAATGGTATTTTGACCGATTCGGCAACGCCTTTTACCAGATTTTCGGCCGATTTTTCAGCCATGCGTTCCAAGGGTATCAACTGTTCCTTGGTAAGTAAATAAAGATCCGCATAATTCTCAATAAGACCTTCCTTAAAAAGAAGTTCAACGGTTTCCCCTCCAAGTCCCTCAATATCCATCGCCTTGCGCGAAATATAATGTTGGATACGGCCTGTGATCTGGGGAGGGCATCCATACTCGTTGGGGCAATAGTGTTTGGCATCACCTTCGGAACGCTCCAAGGGCGTGTTACACTCCGGACAATGGTCTATATATTGCGTAGGCTGGGAATGGATAGGTCTTTTCGTAAAATCCACCCCCACTATTTTCGGAATTATTTCTCCCCCTTTTTCCACAAAAACGGTGTCCCCTTCCCTGATATCCAGTTTTTCTATTTGATCTGCATTATGTAAGGAAGCCCTTTTCACCGTAGTACCCGCCAAAAGCACTGGCTTCAAATTGGCCACTGGCGTTATGGCACCTGTGCGACCAACCTGGTAAGTGATTTCGTTCAACACCGTGGAGACTTGCTCTGCCTTAAATTTGTAAGCCATGGCCCAGCGTGGGGATTTGGAGGTGTATCCCAATTCTTCCTGATGTTGAATACTATTTACCTTAATGACCACTCCGTCTGTCTCATAAGGCAATTCGTGCCTGTGTTTGTCCCAATACTCTATAAACTCCAGAACCTCATCCGTGGTTTTACATAATGTGGCCGCCTTTGGAACTTTAAACCCCCAACTTCTTGCTTTTTCCAACATTTGGAATTGGGATTCAATTCCCAAATTTACTCCCACTATACTATACAACAAACAATCCAGGGGCCTTTCTGCAACCAAGGCACTATCCTGTAGCTTTAAACTGCCCGAAGCCGTATTTCTAGGGTTCATATAAGGGTCTTCCCCATTTTCTATTCTTTCCTGGTTCATCTTGGCAAAGCCTTCAAAAGGAAGTACTATCTCCCCACGAATATCAAATTTAGGGGGGTAATCCCCTTTTAACTGTAAGGGCACCGATCTTATGGTCTTAATATTACTGGTAACATCATCTCCCTGAAATCCATCCCCCCGTGTCAACCCCCTTACCAACAGGCCATTTTCATAAGTTATACCAATGGAGGCTCCATCATATTTTAATTCACATGTGAATTCAACTTGCGCATCACCCAATATTTTTTGAATCCGTTTTTCCCAATCTTCCAAATCTTCTTTGGAATAGGAATTATCCAAGGAATACATTCTATGCTCGTGAACGACTGTTTCAAAATTCTTGGTAATTGTTCCTCCTACCCTTAAGGTTGGGGAACTGGCATCATAAAATTCAGGGTGTTTTGCCTCAAGAGCCTGCAACTCCTTTAGTTTCATGTCGAACTCAAAATCGGAAATAGTGGCATTGTCCAATACATAATAATTATAATTATGCTCCCTGAGCTCTGTTCTAAGGTTTTCTATTTTTTGTTTTATTTCCATTTATAACTGTTCCTTTTTAATCCATTTTGGCAATGGCAAGGGTTGGTAATTTTTCATTTTTTGTAAAAGTCCGTCAATAGAATTATCAACCAACAAAATATCGTAATACTCCTGCTTCAAAAATCCCTTGGCTACCATAGTCCTCAACATGGCGAGCAATTCATTATAAAATCCATTGATATTTAAAAGACCGATTGGTTTTTGATGGAGTCCCAGTTGTGCCCAGGTAATCATCTCGAATAATTCCTCCATTGTTCCATATCCACCCGGAAGTGTAATAATTCCGTCGGAAAGCTCATGCATCCTTAATTTGCGTTGATGCATATTTTTCGTAATGATGAGTTCTGTAAGTCCGGAATGAAAGACTTCCTTCAATTTCAAAAAGTCAGGAATAACACCTATAACCTTGCCCTTATGGTCCAAGGCTCCCTGAGCCAATTTTCCCATAATGCCTATTTTTGCAGCGCCATAGACCAATGTTATGCCCTCTTTGGCAAATACCGCCCCCAATTCATAGGCACACTCCACTATTTCGGGGTCGTTGCCTTCATTGCTTCCACAAAATACTACTATGTTTTCCATTTTAAATAAACTTTTCACTTGGAAAAATATTAGTGACTACAAATAATAATTTTGAAATTACAGGGTCACATTATACCTCATATTTCCATTTTATCATTTAGGATTGAACAGACCTTTTAACATTCTGTCATTTCCATACAAATCTTTTCTGAGTTCAATTTCAGAAAAATTCTCCCGCTCCAGTAGGTGTTTCATTTCTTTACCAAGATATTGATTTATCTCAAAAAACAAGACCCCGCCTTTCTTCAGATGGCTCAAGGCAAAGAGTGTGATTTTTTTATAGAAAACCAAAGGATCCTGATCGGAAACAAAAAGGGCCAAGCCCGGTTCGTGCCCCACAACATTGTTCTTCATTTCCATTTTCTCCAACTCCCTTACATAGGGTGGGTTGGACACTATTACATCAAATTTATCTTTAAGACCCTCAAAGGATAAAATATCCGCTTCCAAAAAGACTATGTCCACATTATTATCCAGGGCGTTCCGTTCGGCAATCTTCAATGCCTTTTGCGAAATGTCCAGGGCATACACTTTGGCATTGGGCATGTTTTTGGCCAAGGAAATGGCAATACAACCACTTCCTGTTCCAATGTCCAATATTTTTATTCCTTTCTGGGACTCCAGCCTTGGTTGTTCTTCAAGAATCCAATACACCAATTCTTCAGTTTCGGGACGGGGAATCAAAACGTTTTCATCTACCCGAAACTCGAGTTCGCAAAAGTGGGCCTTCCCTAAAATATACTGAATGGGACGTTCTTGTTTTAACTGGCTCAATGCATAAAATAAGGCATTCTCATTTTCTTTGGATACTACCAGCATAGGCTGCATGGCCAAAACAAATCTCTCCAAACCCAAATAATGATCTATTGCCAAATAAAAAAAACTATCCACTTCTTCTTTTGGAAAAAGGGTATCCAATTCTAAATGGTAAATATTTTTAATCTCTTTTAATAACATTCTCAATTTTTGGAAAACATTTTGATCCTAGTGTCCCTAAAGAAAATCCATAATGAAACAAATGGCCCTATAAACCTTTAAGCATCCAGACCGGACATGAATAATGACCGGTGTTACCCATAGGTTCATGGATATAATGAAAACCCGACTTTAAATATAATTTTTGTGCGTCTTCCATATAGGGCATAGTTTCCAAATAACAATGGGCATAGCCATACTCAGTAGCTCTATTTATACAAATATTGATCATTTTGGCTCCCAATCCCCTACCCCGGGCCTCTTCCAGAAAATACATTTTCTGTAACTCGCATACATTCCCTTCGTGATTCTGCAATGGGGCAATTCCAGCACAACCAATAATCCTTTCATTTTCCTCAACCACAAAATAATCGGACCTTGGTTGGTCATAGTTTTCATACATTTGGTCCAATGCTTTATCGGCATAAGCGGTACCCACTTTAGGAACTCCTAGATCCTCTAGTACTTTTCTTATTAGCCTGGCAACATTCTGATTGTCACCAGCCTGAATTTCCCTTATTGTAGTGACTAACATAAGATTACCAATAATCTACTTATATTGTTCTATTTTTACGAAGTGAAGATACACGAAAAATATATTTCAAGATGCATACAGCTCGCCAAAAATGGCTTGGGAACTACCTTTCCCAATCCCATGGTGGGCAGTGTTATTGTTTCTGGAGGAAAAATTATAGGAGAGGGCTACACCAGTCCATATGGTGGTTCCCATGCCGAAGTAAATGCTATTAATGCCGTAAAGGACAAGGCGCTTTTAAATAATGCCACCTTATTTGTTACCCTGGAACCCTGTTCCCATTATGGAAAAACGCCTCCATGCGCAGACCTTATTATTAAGCATCAAATACCGAATGTTGTAATAGGCCTTTTGGATCCACATGAAAAGGTTGCAGGAAAGGGCATTGAAAAATTAAAGGCGGCAGGCTGCAATGTTACGGTGGGTGTACTGGAAAAAGAATGCCGCGAACACCACAAACGCTTCTTAACATTTCACCTAAAAAAAAGACCGTATATCATATTAAAATGGGCTGAGACAGCCGACGGTTTCATTGCCCCCCGTGAACAAAAAAGAAATGACCATCCAGAACCGTATTGGATCAGCAATCCATATTCCCAACAACTGGTGCACCAATGGCGAAGTCAGGAACAGGCAATTTTGGTTGGAACCAATACAGTTTTGGCCGACAACCCCAAATTAAACGTTCGCCATTGGAGGGGTAGGAATCCTGTTAGAATTGTGTTGGACAGATATCTAAAAATCGACCGCAAACACCATGTTTTGGATGGAAACCTTAAAACCATCATCCTTACCGCCAATCGGCCTGAAAATACACTTGAAGGGATTATATATGAGGTTATTGATTTTAAAGATAATGTGTGCACTCAAATTTGCGCCATCCTGTACAAGCATAATATACTTAGTGTCATCATTGAAGGAGGCGCCAAGACGCTACAGAGCTTTATTGACTCCAAATTATGGGACGAGGCTAGGATTTTCAAGGGACAAAGCCGATTTGGGGAAGGACTGGAATCGCCTAGGATCCATGGTTTTATGAAAGGTCAAAAGCAAATAGAATCGGACGTACTAACACTCTTGAACAATGATTAAAAATATCATATTCGATTTTGGGGACATTTTCATCAATCTGGACAAGCAGGTAGTTTTTAGAGCACTTCGGAATCATGGCATCCAAGAATTTTTACCTAAATACCACAGCATTAACGAAGACTTTGAAATTGGCAAAATTAGCCCCCAGGAATTTGTAGCAAGACTACAACCCGATTTTCCCCACCTCAGCTCTCAGGCCATTACCGATATTTGGAATTCAATGTTATTGGATTTTCCTGAATACAGGCTGAAATTTTTGGAAAGCCTGGTAAAGGAGAACGGGCATAGGCTATTTCTTTTGAGCAACACCAATGCCCTGCACATTCCCCATGTAACCAAGATTATGGGTACCGAAAAATTTGCGGGATTTAAAAATTCCTTTGAACAGTTTTATTTATCACATGAAATCCAATTGAGGAAACCGAACCGTGAAATATTTCAATTTGTCCTTGAGCAAAATAAGTTGATCCCACAGGAAACACTTTTTATAGATGACACCAAGGAAAATACCGATGCGGCCAATAAGTTGGGTATTAAAACATGGAACTTGATTGTGGGCAAGGAAGACGTAGTTCAATTAAAGGATAGACTATAGTATGTTGGACCTCGCATTAAGTATACTGTTTTCCAGCCTAATTTTTGTGGTATTCAAATTGTTTGACACTTATAGGATAGAGACCCTTACTGCCATCATCATCAACTACGTGGTGGCTTCTGCGGTAGGAATGTTTTTTTACCAGAGCAAAATTGATCTATCAGAGATTCCATCAAAACCCTGGTTTATAGGTACTTTGGCTTTGGGCATTTTATTTATCATCGTGTTTAATCTTATGGCCGCCACTTCCCAAAGAAGTGGGGTGTCCGTTGCCTCGGTCGCCACAAAAATGTCCTTGGTAATACCAGTCCTATTCGGTTTGCTGGTATACAACGAAAAGCTGGGTGCCTTAAAATCGGTAGGTATCCTGTTGGCCCTGGCCGCCGTATATTTTGCTTCCGTAAAGGCAAAGGGTGTTGCCCTCAGGAAAAATATGATTATACTGCCCACTTTAGTTTTTATTGGTTCCGGGATTATAGACACCAGCATTAAGTATTTGGAAGAAACCTTGGTTCCCAAGGAGGAGTTTCCCTTGTTTTCTGCGGTAGTTTTTGGCTCTGCAGCCACTACAGGCGTTATATTTATCGCGATCAAATCCTTTAAAAAACGGTTGGCGCCCAATTTAACCACTGTCCTAGGTGGAATTACCCTGGGGATTCTAAATTATTTTTCTATATTCTACCTATTACGGGCACTGCAGCACGAGAACCTGAACAGTGCATCTGTTTTCACCATTAATAACGTAGCCATAGTTATGTTTTCCACGCTTTTGGGGGTAGTTCTATTCAAGGAACGCATCAGCAACAAAAATTGGATGGGAATAACACTTGCTATCATCAGCATTTTTCTAGTGGCTTTTTTTTAATAGATTTACATGGAGTTGGATGTTTACAAAACCTTGAAAGTACCTTCCAAGGAGATCTTGTTCAAAGAACGCAAAAGCAAGTTTTTTGGTTATGCCTACCCTATACTACATGAGGACGAGGTAAAACCCATTATTGAGGAGCTAAAAAAACAGCACCATACAGCCAACCATGTTTGTTACGCCTGGCAATTGGGGTTTGAGGATGTTAATTACAGGGCCAATGACGACGGTGAGCCCAATAATTCTGCGGGTATGCCCATATACGGTCAAATACAGTCTTTTGGGGTAACCAACGTCCTAGTGGCCGTTGCCCGGATCTTTGGCGGCACAAAACTAGGGGTTGGCGGCTTGATATCCGCATACAGGACAGCCGCATATATGGCACTGGATTCGGCGGAAATAATTGAAAAAACGTTACAGCAACGATATATGCTCAATTTTGAATATTCAGAAATGGACAAAGTTATGCGGGCCTTAAAGCAACATCAATTGGAAATTATTAGCCAAAAAATGGAAATGGACTGCACCATTGAAATATCCGTTAGAAAGAACGATGCCCTATTAACCGAGAATATTTTTAATGCCATGTATCCCGTAAAAATTAAAAAACTAGATGTCTAGCTTATTTAGAATATAATCCGGACATTTCATGGGCTTATTGGTTTTCATATCGATAAAAGCCAGAACGGTGTTCGCTTCAATCAACAACTCTTTGGCCTCATTGTGTATCTCATAGTCAAATTCTATTCGCACTAGTGGCCGCTTCCTTATATAAGTTGTGACTGTTAAAAGATCGTCGTAAACTGCCGATTTCTTAAATAAAATGTTTAAGGAAATTACGGGCAACATTATTCCGTTTTCCTCCATTTTTTTGTAAGAAATCCCCATGGATCGCAACCACTCTACACGTCCCATTTCCAGATATTGCGGGTAATTCCCATGATAAACAACGCCCATTTGATCTGTTTCGCCATACCTGACCCTAAAAGAAAATTCGTTAAAATCCATGTTATTCCGAGTAAAACCTTTATATTTAAAAGTGTGAAAAAATTATGGTACAACATGAGAAAAAAAAAGGGAAAATTCAACCACTTTGGATTTTTTTTTTAGAATATTTGTTCACATATTTGCCCACTTGATAGTCCCATTTAACCTGGCTGAATATCATTCATAAATTACACTAACCAAAAAAAAGAAAATATTAAAAATGAGTGTTACTGCAACGTCCGTATGGAACCATTGTTTAGGCTTTATAAAAGACAATATCCAACCGCAGGCATTCAAAACTTGGTTCGAACCAATTAAACCTGTTAAGCTTTCAGATAATGCCTTGAGCATTCAAGTGCCCAGTAAGTTTTTTTACGAATGGCTGGAGGAGCACTATGTTAAATTGTTAAAGGTGGCCCTTACCAAAGAATTGGGAGAGACCGCCAAATTGGTGTACATTATTAAAATGGAAAACACCTACGGCAATCGCGAACCTTTTACGGAAAAAATACCTAGCTCCAATAGGGCCCATGTAGAGCCCCAAGAATTGGACGTGGCCATAAAATCCAAAAATCCGGAATTAAAAAATCCCTTTGTCATACCTGGGATTAGAAATATAAAGATTGAATCCCAATTAAACCCGAGTTACAATTTCGACAATTTCTTGGAAGGGGACTCCAATAGGCTGGCAAGATCGGCCGGTATGGCCGTTGCCAACAAACCTGGGGGCACTTCCTTTAATCCATTATTGGTCTTTGGCGGTGTAGGTTTGGGAAAAACACATTTGGCCCATGCAATAGGCGTGGAAATCAAGGATAAATATCCAGAAAGAACAGTATTATATATATCGGCGGAAAAATTCACCCAGCAATATATTGAATCTGTAAAGAAAAACACAAGAAACGATTTTATCCATTTCTACCAATTGATTGATGTGCTCATTATTGATGATGTACAATTTTTATCAGGGAAATCCGGTACACAGGACGTTTTCTTCCATATTTTCAACCATTTGCACCAAAACGGAAAACAGGTAATACTAACCTCGGACAAAGCCCCTGTTGATATGCAGGACATTGAACAGCGTTTGCTTTCCCGTTTTAAATGGGGATTATCTGCCGAGCTTCAGACACCGGATTACGAAACAAGGATCTCGATTTTAAAAAACAAATTGTATCGGGATGGGGTGGAAATGCCGGACGATATCATAGATTACGTTGCCAAACACATAAAGACCAATATCCGGGAACTGGAAGGCGCCATAATTTCCCTAATAGCCCAATCTTCGTTCAACAAAAAGGAAGTTACACTGGAATTGGCCCAATTGGTAGTGGAGAAGTTTGTTAAAAACACCAAAAGGGAAGTATCCATTGATTATATCCAAAAGGTGGTTTCCGACTATTTCGAGATGGATGTGGCTACGCTACAATCCAAAACAAGAAAAAGACATATTGTACAGGCCAGACAATTGGCCATGTTCTTTGCCAAGAAATTCACTAAAGCCTCCTTGGCCAGTATTGGATCCCAAATTGGAAAAAGGGACCATGCTACGGTTCTACACGCCTGTAAAACCGTGGATAATCTTGCCGAGACCGACAAGCAGTTTCGAAAATACATAGATGATCTAACCAAGAAATTCTCCTAACACCTCCATTGCCATGAGAACCAAAGTCCTTATGGTCTGTTTGGGAAATATATGTAGGTCACCGTTGGCCGAAGGTATCCTTAAAAGTAAATTGGACAAGAAAACCATCCTTGTGGATTCTGCAGGCACTGCCAGTTATCATATTGGAAAGAAACCGGATAGCAGGTCAATATCAATTGCCAAAAAATATGGTATCGACATAAGCCAGCAGCGATGCAGACAATTTACAGCAAAGGATTTTAGTGAGTTCGACATAATTTACGCTATGGACCGTAGTAATTATGCCAACATTGTTGCTTTGGCAGAAAATGAAGAACAAATAGCCAAGGTCCATTTATTACTCCATAGATCCAATTCTACCCACAAGGAAGTTCCAGATCCCTATTATGGGGGTGAAGATGGATTTGAGGAAATTTATCATTTAATTGATTCGGCATGCAACCTTATTGCACAGGAAATAATTCATAAATAAACATATCCCTATGGACCAAAGAATGGGCACTATTGGAAAGTTATATCTAATCCCAACAACCCTGGGAGATAACGAACCCTTGGAAGTTCTTCCCATATCCATCAAAAGGACCATTGAACAAATTGATCATTACATTGTTGAAAATGAAAAAACGGCTAGGCACTTTATTAAAAAGATAAGTTCCAAAAAGTCGCAGCCAAGTTTACACATCAATTTACTTAACAAATTTACGGAACCAGAAATCCTTCCCACTTTTTTAGACCCTTGTTTTGAAGGTTACAACGTAGGCATAATATCGGAAGCTGGTTGTCCAGGAATTGCCGATCCAGGTGCCGATATTGTGGCAATTGCACATCAAAAAGGAATAAAGGTAGTGCCACTGGTTGGACCGTCTTCAATTCTCTTGGCCTTAATGGCCAGTGGTCTTAACGGACAGAGTTTCGCCTTTAACGGTTATTTGCCCATCGAAGCCGGGGAGAGAAAAAAAAGTATCAAGAGGTTTGAAAAATTGTCCAGAGACAATGACCAATCACAGATTTTTATTGAAACGCCCTACAGGAATGACAAACTGTTGGCCGAACTAATAAAAACCCTTGCACCACAAACCTTGGTCTGCATTGCATGCGACATAACATTGCCTACAGAGTTCATCTTGACCAAAAGGGTGTTGGATTGGCAAAAAATTTCTGTTGATCTTCACAAGCGACCAACAATTTTTATAGTCCACGCATAAAAAAAACCCAACATATTGCCGGGGTCTTTTTCATTTTCATAATTGTAAACTCTTTATATTCTTGGGTTTCTTTTAGGGGTTACATGTGAAATGTCATAACCCGAGAATTTTTTAATATAATATGAAACCGATGACCCAAAGTCATCATTCACATTTAATTCCCCGTTGGACCGTAAGTACTTTTTCACATTGCCCGCACCTGCCAAATGGGCTGCGGCCAGTATACCCGATTCTGTAATCTCCTGACCATTTATAACCGATCCAACAAAACGTTTAATATCCCTTCTCAAAATCCACTTGTTCCTAGAAAGGTTGGTATGAAACACCCTTTCCTGCAAAACTGGATCGTTCAGAAATAATGTAGCGTTGTAGACACCAAGTAGTTCCAGGGTACCAATACCAAATTGATACTTACCTAAATAACCCAATGCGTTGGTCGTAAAATAATTCCCTTGAGATTCCTTAAAGGCCAAGGCCTCTTTAAACCCATTGTAGGACGTTCCTAAAAAGGGCGGCGCAGCCATAGTTGTTTTTATTACAGTTCTGTGTTTGGGAAACAGAACTTCTGTAGGTCCATTTACTCTAAAAGCCTCGGGAATCACCATTTTAACTGGCTTAAACCCATAACTTACAAGAATAAAAATCATGATAACGGGGAACAAATAATTTGTCCACTTTCTCATATATTTGTTTTCTTAAGACTCACGACCAAAAAAAACGGTCTGCTTAAATTTCACATTGCAAAGATATACCTGATTTTTAAAACCCGACCTATTTTAACGCAACTTTGTACAAAATGTAGTAAATATTGGATAAATGACACAGATATAAAGACCAATGGTTTACCTGTTGATCTTCTGGCTATTTATCCACCGGACATACTGTGCTTTATTTCGGTTATGTTGCGACAAGGTCTTCGCAAACTTGTGATAACCAAAGTTTTCCACATTGGCAACAAAATAATAATAGTCATGCCTTTCAGGATTTAGAACAGCATCGATTGCCGATATATCGGGCATGGCAATGGGTCCAGGAGGTAAACCCGCAACCTTATAGGTATTATAAGGGGAATCCAATTGCAAATCTCTATACAACACTCTTTTTATAATGGTATCAAAATTACCTGTATGTTTTTTTAGGGCATAAATAACGGTAGGGTCTGCCTGCAGCAACATACCGGTCTTCAATCGATTAAGATAGACTCCGGCCACCCTGGGCCTTTCATCTACCTTTGCCGTCTCCTTATGTACTATGGAAGCCAGAGTAATCACCTCAGAGGAGGTTAAACCTACAGCTTTTGCCTTTGCTTGGCGCTTATCGTTCCAAAACCTTGTATATTCCTTAAACATCCTTTCCCTAAATCCCTCGGCCGAAGTATTCCAGAAAAACTCATAACTGTTAGGTATGTACATGGACAATGCCGTCTCATCATTAAAGCCATTGGCCCTTAAAAACTCCTTATCTTTAAAATGGTTCAACAGAGCAGTACTATCCGCTTCTATCTGAAGTGATATTCTTCCCGCCAAGTCTTCCAAGGTTTCCTGATTGTTAAAAGCAACCTTAACAGGGATATTGCCACTTCGCAAAGAATTTACAATATCGTTATTGTTCATCCCTTTTCTTATTGCGTATTTCCCCGGCTTCACATTGTCGCTATACCCCTTTTTATCGGCAGCCGATGTAAAGGTTTTCAAATCTTTCAAAAGTGGCTCCAGAATATCCTTCGCTTGCCCAAAGTTGGCGTTTGACGGAATAAACACATAGGCTACCTCATTATTGAATTGCGTATTGGGAACAAAGAAGGCCCTGTAAACCATATAGGCAAAAGCCCCACCGACCAACATACCAGCAATAACGATAACCAATAAAATTTTCTTTATATACATTAGTTATTTATCTTTTGAAACAAGATTTCATTTTTAAAAGCCCCATTGGAATATATCCAATCCCTCTTTATTCCAACTTTTTCAAACCCCAGTTTTGTAAACAAATGTATACTGGGAGCGTTTTCCTCCAGTACATTTACATAAACCTGTCGCATTCCCAATACGGAAAAGACATAGTTGGTAAGTATCCCTACCGCTTCAGTACCAACCCCTTTATTTCTATCCGGCTTCCGACTCACAATAATTCCCATGCCCACTCTTAAGTTCTTTGGATCAAAATCAAATAAATCGATTAATCCAACTACATTGTCCTGCATATTACAGATACACAATCTCAATTGTTTCACCTCATAAATGTCCTTATGGGCATTTTCCAGATAAAGTTGAAGCACATGTTTGGAATAGGGCGCGGTAGTACCGCTTATTTCCCAAATTTCAGGATTGTTCTCCAAATTATACAGGAAATCCAAATCTTTGGGCTCCAAGGCCCTTAGGTAAATCTGCTCTCCTTTAAGATTCAACATCTATCTCCCCTTTAAAAACCAGTTGTGCCGGCCCTGTCAACCATATTTGGTCGTAGCCATTTTCACTGTTCCTGAACTTCACTTGCAGATTACCCCCTGGGGTAACGATCTTTACGAAATCCTTTTTGGTCTTACCCGAATGGTACATAGCCAGGGCTACGGCGGTTACCCCGGTTCCACAGGAAAAGGTCTCATCCTCTACTCCCCTTTCATAAGTCCTTACATTAAAGGTATCCTCACTGGCTTGATCAACAAAATTGATATTGCTTCCCTGTTCCCCGTACAATCCATAGCGTAACTTCGCCCCTTCCTTACGAACATCAAACTCCTTAAGTCCGTCTACCAATTGAACATGGTGCGGGGATCCCGTATTGAGGAACAAGGAATTGGACTTTTCCCGTATTTCCTTAACATCCTGCATTTCCAAGCTAACTATCCCTTCTGCCATAGTCGCTTTATGAAGTCCATCCACAGCCTTGAATGTTATATTTTGATCCACAACCCCCAAATGATGGGCAAATGCCACAATACATCTACCTCCATTACCACACATGGTACCCTGTCTACCGTCAGAATTATAATAGACCATCTTAAAATCCGTGTCCTTATCATTTTCCAGCAAGATGAGTCCATCGGCACCGATGCCAAATCTTCTATCACATAAAAAAGAGACCAACCCAACGTTGTCCTTCGGAAAAAATTCTTTGCGATTATCTATCATCACAAAGTCATTTCCGGTTCCCTGGTACTTATAAAAGTTTAGTAACATATTGTAATTTATAAAGCAAAGATATAATTTTATTAAGGTTTTATTATCAGTTAAAAACTCGTTAAAGCCAAATAATTGCTATAGAATTATGTTAATTTTACAAGAGCAAATTAAAAAAATGTTTTTATGAAGAAATTTGGAAGTTTATTATTGGTCTCTGTTTTTGCAGGGGCAATTACATTAGGTGCTTACAAACTTTTTTTTGAGAAACCAAATTATGCCGTTATACAGGGAGACAGTGGGGCAAAAATGATTTCATCCAGTTATACCCCAACCTCCGCCAAGGGTGCTGGAATCAATGAAGTGGATTTTACCATAGCTGCTCAAAATACGGTAAATGCAGTGGTACACGTAAAAAATGTTACCGTGAGCAAGGGTCCCTCCACCATTATGGAGTACTTCTACGGTTATAGCGGTAGTCAAACCCCTCAAGTGGGTACCGGTTCCGGGGTAATAATCTCACAGGACGGCTATATTGTGACCAATAACCACGTTATAGCCAATGCCGATCAATTACAGGTTACGCTAAATAATAATAAATCCTATGATGCCGAACTGATCGGTACCGACCCCAATTCCGATATTGCCCTTATAAAAATAGACGTGGACAGGCAATTACCTTATTTGGCATTTGGGGACTCGGACAATACCAAGGTTGGGGAATGGGTCTTGGCCGTAGGGAACCCCTTTAATTTAACGTCCACTGTTACTGCTGGGATCGTTAGTGCAAAAGCTAGGGCCCTGGCTAGTTTGGATCAGTCGTTTATCCAAACGGATGCGGCCGTAAATCCCGGAAACAGTGGTGGCGCATTGGTAAACACCAACGGCGACCTAATAGGCATAAACACTGCCATTACCTCGCAAACGGGTTCTTACGTAGGCTATTCCTTTGCTGTTCCCAGTAATATTGCGAAAAAAGTGGTGGAAGACATTATGGAATACGGTAACGTACAAAAAGGTATCTTAGGTATCAATACCGTTCCCATGAACAGCCCATATGCCGTTGAAAATGGTATAAATGAAATTGACGGGGTTTACATTGCAGGTATCGAGGAGGATTCCGGCGCCTATGACGCCGATTTAAAAGAGGGTGATATTATAAAAAACATAGACAATGTAGAAATTCACAAATTTGCAGATCTAATAGGCTATATATCTTCAAAAAGACCTGGGGACGAGCTTTTGGTAACCGTTTTACGAGGTGATGAGAAGATGGAATTCCCTGTGATGCTTAAGGAACGGCAAACGATCATTATTCCTGTCCTGGGCTTTGAAGTTAAAAACCTTACCGAAGATGAAAAGAAAGCCTTTAGAACCAAAAAAGGGGTAAAGATCATAGGTGTACCCGAAACTTATAGAAATTATGGTTTTGAAGGAAAAGTTCTATTATCCTTTGGGGATGAAGAAATCAACAACATTCAGGATGCCAAAACCAAATTCGGCCGGATTTCCAGATATGATAGGGCAAGTATTACCATGTTGAATAAAAAAGGTGAAAAAGAACGACTGATAATTCAATAAAAGCCAAAGTAGCTTTTAAAAAAAACGCTCCTATCGGAGCGTTTTTTTTATACATTATTTTTTACGAAAACGTTTGAAATATATAATTTTGCCCCAAAACCAACAAATATTAAGATCAGCCTATGAGTGCCATTACATTATATGAAAAGGAATTGGCCTTTCAAGCAGACAGAAGGAAGGCCACCACCGAATTCATTAAAATTGCCAGTGATTTATGGTATGACAAATCCATAGAAATAGTTCTTTTTAAGAATCAGGTCATAGATAAAAATGTCAGCGACATATTGAACCTGCATGAATATGCAGGGGATTTTGTTCAAAAACCAATCTCAATTTTCGATTCTGTCGAAATATTGCGAACTATAAGCGACATAGAATTACCCCCTTCAAAATTGGATATTGGAAAACTCACCTATGAATATCATTCATTTGAAAACAACTACAACAATGTTAAGGCGTTTGTATCGGACAAACTAAAAAGTGCCAATTCCCAGAACGGGATAATTCCCAAAGATGTGGTATTATATGGCTTCGGACGAATTGGCCGCTTATTGGCAAGGGAATTGATGGCCAAAACCGGCAAAGGAAATCAGTTAAGATTGAGAGCCATCGTTACCCGGGGTCCCATAACACCCGAAATTTTGGAAAAAAGGGCCAACTTATTACGGACAGATTCCGTACACGGGCCATTTATGGGTACAGTGGATATCGATTTTAACAATAAAGCTTTGTCCATAAACGGTACAACTGTCCATATTATTGAAGCAGATAGTCCGGAGGACATAGACTACACCCAATTCGGGATTGTCAACGCCTTGATAATAGATAATACGGGAGCCTTCAGGGACAATGAAAGCCTCCATAGACATTTAAGGTCCAAAGGAAGCAGTCAGGTATTGCTTACTGCTCCTGGTAAAGGGATCCCAAATATTGTACATGGCGTAAACCATTTGGAATTTGATCCGGACACCCATAATATTTATTCTGCCGCCTCGTGCACCACCAATGCCATAACCCCTATCTTGAAAGTAATAGATGATTCCTTGGGTATAAAAAAAGGACATATAGAAACCATTCATGCCTATACCAATGATCAAAATTTAGTAGACAATATGCACGGAAAATATAGACGGGGAAGGGCTGCCGCCCTTAATATGGTCATAACGGAGACCGGGGCCGGAAAAGCAGTGGCCAAAGCCCTTCCGCAACTTAGTGGCAAGTTGACCTCCAATGCCATTAGGGTACCAGTACCCAATGGCTCCTTGGCAATATTAAATCTAGAGATCAACAATAAAACTTCAAAACCGGCATTGAACACCATAATTAAGAAATATGCTTTGGAAGGTGATTTAGTTGAACAGATAAAGTATTCACTAAGCAATGAATTGGTATCAACGGACATAGTTGGAACTTCTGCACCTGCCATTTATGACAGTACGGCAACCATAGTATCGGAAGATGGAAAGAACCTTGTACTATACATTTGGTACGATAATGAATTTGGGTATTCGCACCAAGTAATCCGCCTTGCCAAATACATTGCCAAGGTTCGCAGATATACCTATTATTAAAATTTCATCAATATATAATAATATACAAAATTGTGGGTTATTCTATTTAGTTAAAGTACGTCTTATCCCTTTTTTTAATAATTGGGAATATTAAAGTATTTTAGCCTTCTCTAAATCATTATTAACAATAAGAATTACATAAATGAAAATTTCGAAATTACTCTTTATCGTAATGGCTCTATTGTCATTTAACCTACACTTTGCACAGGAACCCGAGGAAGAGGACAAAGTTTCCTTGGACCAAGGTCCTATTAGTTCCCAATTCGAATATATCTCCAAAAAATCTGGTAACTACCGGGCCGATGGAGTAAGATACGAGGTGGTAAAGGAGTTTAACTTGGGAAAACTGAGACAAAATGTATTGGATTCCATTAATGCCTTTAACAAAAAGGTCAATGAACTAAACGGTACCATTACCGCCCATGTAGAAACAATTGAATCGCTGAACAAAAAATTGGAAGAGACGACCAATAATCTTTCCGAGGTAACCGAGGAGAAGGATAGCATGTCTTTCCTTGGTATTCTGGTAGCGAAAAGCACCTACAATTTTATTCTTTGGACCATAATAACAGGGTTATTGCTGTTTTTATTATTTTTCATCTATAAATTCAGAAATAGCAATATTCTAACCCAGGAAGCCAAAGCAACGCTTGCGGAAGTAGAGACCGAATATGAGGACCATAGAAGAAGGGCTTTGGAAAGGGAGCAAAAAATTAGTAGACAGCTCCAGGACGAGATCAACAAACATAAAAAATCCAAGTAAACTACCTCGGGGCAAGCCCGCGAGGCATTCGTAGGAAACGAACTTTAATTTTCGTGGCAAGCCTCAGGGTATTACACCCTTTGGCGGTGTCAATAAAATAAAGGGAACCTATTATTTTATTTGACTTTGGAATTTAAATAGCTCCTTTTTTGGGAGCTTTTTCCTTTAGGGCCTTGGGCAATGGTATAACCGCCAAAAAAATTGGCAGAAAGGATTGTGTCTATTTTTACTACTTTTGAACCTGCCCCGTAAAAAACATTAACTGTTATTGATTTTCCCATGCGAATAGATATAATTACCGTAGTTCCCGAAATACTTAAAAGTCCGTTTGAAGCTTCCATTTTAAAACGTGCCATTGAAAAAGGGATCGTAGAGGTCCATTTACATAACCTAAGGGATTATACGGATAAAAGTTACAATCAGGTAGATGATTACCAGTTTGGGGGCGGTGCAGGTATGGTCTTGATGATAGAGCCCATAGACAAGTGTATCGCTACCTTAAAAAGTCAAAGGGACTACGATGAGGTCATCTATATGACCCCCGATGGAAAAACATTGAACCAGAAAATGGCCAACAGTTTGTCCTTATTAAATAATGTTATTATTTTATGTGGCCACTACAAAGGTGTGGATCAACGGGTAAGGGACCTATATATTACCAAAGAGATATCGATAGGTGATTATGTCCTGTCCGGGGGCGAATTGGGGGCTGCAGTGCTATGCGATACCATAGTTAGATTAATACCGGGAGTTTTGAACAATGAAACCTCTGCGCTGACCGATACATTTCAGGATAATTTACTTGCGCCTCCAGTATACACCAGGCCTGCGGAATACAAAGGCTATAAAGTACCTGATATTCTATTGAGCGGGAATTTTCCGGAAATAGAAACATGGCGGGAAGACGAGGCATATAAAAGAACCGAGCAACTGCGTCCCGACCTACTTAGCGACTAGTCCAGGTTTGGATTGTTTCTTGGTCCGACTTTAATATAAAAATGCCTATTTTGCCATATGCTACATTTCCAAGGGGTTAGACCGGCACCTTCAGAAGTAGATTAAACACTTGATATTCAGCATATTAATTCGTATTTTAGATAAAACAAAACCCCGAATATGAGTCTCCAGCTCTAAAAACGGGGTATTATCTTAATTACGTATGT
>NZ_JASWIM010000027.1:0-83768 GCF_030291335.1 Arenibacter flavimaris | reverse complement strand
AGGCAATGGATCAGGCCCCAGGGCTAATTCAGGACTGTGCCAAAAATATAATGTTGACTATAAAATGTTTTAACAAATCTTAAGGGCCAAAGATTTTCAATGGAATTAAAATGGGTATCGAACTAAATAAAAAATCGTCAAGAGCAAGTATTGTAATGCTGGGATGCTTTGATACCAAAGGGGAGGATTTTGGGTATCTGTATAGCTGTTTAATCAATCAAGGAATAAAGGTAATTGCCATAAATACGGGTGTTATGGGCTCTACCGACCTGTTTCCAGTAGATTTTGAGGCCGAAGAGGTCGCCAAAAGAGGAGGTGTTACGATCGCTAGGTTACGGGAACAAAAAGACCGTGGTAGTGCCATTGAAATTATGGGACAGGGTTCGGCAGGTATTATCGAAGATCTTTTATCCCAGAATAAGGTAAATGCCGCCATTGGCATGGGTGGCGGGGGCGGTACCTTTATAGCCCTTAAAGCCATGCAGGTTTTACCATTTGGATATCCAAAATTATGTATTAGCACTTTGGCAACAAAAGACCTTTCCGCACACATAGGAAGTAAGGATATTACCCTTATGCCATCCATTGTGGATGTGGCCGGACTGAATAGTATCAGTAAAGTAGTGATGCATCAAGGGGCTGCCGCCATTGTTGGAATGATGCAAGCTTCTGGATCGGATTATCATGCGCGGAAACATTCCATAGCCATCAGTGTATTTGGCAATACCTCCCTTTGTGTGGACAAATGTTCGGAATTATTGAAAGACAAAGGCTATGAGGTTATGGCTTTCCATTCTGTAGGGGTGGGGGGAAAGACCATGGAAGGATTAACATTGGACGGATGTTTTGATGCCATTTTGGATATAACCACTACGGAGCTTGCCGATGAACTTTGCGGAGGAATATGCAGCGCAGGACCGGAGCGGTTAACAGCTGCTTCACAAATAGGAATCCCCCAAGTTGTTGTGCCCGGATGTTTGGATATGGTAAATTTTGGTGCGTTGGACACCGTTCCCGAAAAATATAAAAACCGCCAATTATTTAGCTGGGCGCCGGATGTAACCCTTATGAGAACCAACAAAGAAGAGAACAGAATACTGGGCAGGACCATTGCAGAAAAAATCAATAGATCTAAAGCTCCGGTAACCGTATTGCTTCCCATGGGAGGGGTATCCAAAATTGGTGGAATCGGGGAAGTATTTCACAATCCTGAAATAGACCAGGAATTGTTCAATGCGATTAAAGGCCACACTAATAAAAATATTGAAATAAAAGAAGTTCCTTCAAATATAAATACCGAGGATTTTGCGGTACAGGCAGTGAAATCCTTATTGGATATTATTAGAAAATAAGGGGGCGCAGAAATATAATTTATAGTACCCCAATTAAAAATTAAAAGAAAACAATTAATCTAAACAAGAACAATTATGCCCAATCCATGGACAGGGAAAGGAAACCCTTACACAAAACAAGAAGTACGAGATAGATTACAAGCTGTGGTTAATCAAAAAAAGGCCATTATTGCAGCCGGTGCCGGTACGGGGATCAGTGCTAAATTTATAGAGAAAGGTGGAGCGGATCTAATAATAATATACAATTCCGGCAGGTTTAGAATGTCCGGCCACGGTTCAACCGCAGGTATGATGGCCTACGGCGATGCCAATGCCGTAGCCATGGAAATTGGAGAATTCGAGGTACTTCCAGTGGTGGAAGAAATCCCTGTAATATGTGGGGTACACGGTAGTGATCCACGTAGAAGAATGTGGCACTTTCTGGGAAAAGTAAAGGATATGGGATTCTCAGGGGTAAACAATTTTCCTACACATTCCATTATAGACGGCCATTTCAGAAATGTACTGGAAGAAACGGGAATGAGTTTTCAAAAAGAAGTGGATATGATAGAATTGGCCACTAAAATGGACCTGTTTTCGGTAGTTTATGTTGGAAAACCTGAAGAGGCAGTTCAAATGGCCGATGTGGGTGCCGATGCCATAATTGCCCATGTAGGGACAACGGTTGGGGGATCTATTGGGGTTACCAGTGCCACCGCATCCATGGACGATGCTCTGGAGCGTACCCAGAAAATTGTGGATGCCGTAAAAAAATCAAATCCCGATACCTTCCTTCTCGCCCATGGCGGACCTATCAACACCCCGGCCGATGTAAAATATGTTTTGGAGCACTGCAAGGGTCTACATGGTTTTGTAGGGGCATCCTCCTTGGAAAGAATGGGAATAGAGCAATCATTGACCAATCTGACAAGGGAATTTAAGGCACTAACCCTATAGTAAATTTATGGAGAGGAATTGGAAATTTGTAAAGGAAAAGGACCAAATGTTCGAAAAGGCTTTTGGACGGATACATCATTGGCATTATCATCCTGAAATAATAAAACAGGCAGACTCCTATATGGTGAAGGTGGTAGTACCTGAAGGAGGGGGGCATAATTTTCACGTTCACCCGGAAATGCATGAAATCCTTTACATTTTAAAAGGTACTGCCGAACAATGGATAGAGGATGAGATGCAGATTTTGGAGGAAGGCGACTCGGTCTATATCGGTGCCAATGTAGCGCATGGCACTTTTAACGCCGGAGAAGGCGAATTGGAATTTTTGGCCGTTCTATCCCCACCGGAAGGATGGGAGGCAGGTACGGTGGATGTAAGTGAAAATACCCCCTATTCGGAATATCGCCCAAGAATCTGATATTTTATCATATGCCCAGGTACAAAGGGCCATTATATTGGAACTGACAAGAGTAATCTATAATATTAAAATTTTAAAAATGAAAAAAATATCTGCTTACATTTCATTGATCTTTAGTGGAATGGTCATTTTAACTGGCTGTTCAGGAGAAAAGGAACCACCACCCCCATTGACCTACACTGGAGAAAGCCCAAGGGTCCAGAACCCGCTAAGCCCCGAAGATTCCCAAAAACATATACAGCTCCCGGAAGGCTTTAGTGCAAAATTATTTGCCTCGGAGCCCAATATTATCAACCCTATAGCATTTACCTGGGATGAAAGGGGCCGACTTTGGGTGGTACAGTCCCAGGACTATCCCCATGGACTGGCCAATGATGTTGGAGGTGATAGGATCACTATTTGCGAGGATACTAATGGGGATGGCAGGGCCGATAAATTTACCGATTATGCCACCGAGCAAAATCTAACAACGGGAATCACCTTGGTAAAAGGTGGGGCCATTGTGTCCCAAGCTCCCAATATGGTCTTCTTGGAAGATACCGATGGGGACGATAAAATGGACAAGAGCACTGTTTTGTTCGAAGGTTTTGGAACCTGGGACACCCATGCAGGACCATCCAACCTGCGCTATGGAGTGGATAACATGATATGGGGTTCGGTTGGATATTCGGGCTTTGAAAATCAGTTTCAGGGCAAGCCTGTGGAATTCAAGATGGGCGTTTACAAATTCGCCAAGGATGGTTCCTATTTTGAACCTGTAGGGCAATTCAACAACAACACCTGGGGACTTGGTTTTAACGAGAATTTTGAAATATTTGGTTCAACAGCCAATAATAATCACTGTTGTTATGTAGGGATACCTTTAAAACATTATGATTATTTAAACAAAATGCCGTCTTGGGCGGTCAATGCCGATTTTATCCAGGGCCACTATGAAATTACCTCCGTAGATACCATTCCCTTGCAGCAAGTTGATGTCCGTGGAGGTTATACGGCAGCTGCCGGGGCCAATTTTTATACGGCCAGAAATTATCCGGAGGCCTACCAAAATCAGATGTATGTTTGCGAGCCTACCGGCCATCTGGTACATATTGCCAAAATAATCAAGGATGGGGCAGGGTACAAAGAGGTTGATGGGGGCAATATTTTTGCCAGTACGGATGCCTGGACAGCACCTGTTTTTGCAGAGACCGGCCCTGATGGAAATATTTGGGTCGCAGACTGGTACAATCCTGTAATACAGCATAATCCCGATAAACGCGGAATGGACAATCAGATCTGGAACGCCGAGAAAGGTGAAGGTAATGCCCATAAAAATAAGTTGCGCGATTACGGACATGGTAGAATATATATTATAACCCATGAGGACGGGGATGATTCGGAAATCACCACTTTGGATCCGAATAACGATCAAGAACTTTTGGAGGCCTTGCAAAGCGACAATATGTTTTGGAGGACCACTGCACAGCGCCTAATAGTAGAGAACAAAAAGGTGTCATTAATCCCGGATTTGATCAATATGGCCGGAAACAATGAAACCCAGGATAAAACTGGACTCAATGCAGCGGCATTACATGCCCTATGGACCTTGGATGGCTTGGGCGCACTCAATGGTTCCAATGCAGAAGCCAACGAAGTGGTAACAAAAGCATTGAACAGTAGTTCCTATGCCGTAAAACGGGCAGCACTGGCCTTATTGCCTTCGACCAAAGAGAGTAGCGAAAGCCTGGCGCAATCAGGTCTTTTAAGTAGTTCCGATGCACAGGTCAAGCTCGCCGCGGTACTCCGTGCAGGGGAATTGCCGGAATCGAATGCCCTATATACGGAAATGGAAAAATTGTCCAATGACGGTGCAACTACCTCGGACAAATGGCTCAATGCCGCTATAAAAATTTATTTCAGGGAAATGAATTTCCAAGAGGTAGATCCTTCCTCTGTGGTCATGATAATACCGTCGGCCGAAGAGAAAAAATCCACATGGAATTACACAACTGATAAGCCCGCGGATAATTGGATGAAATCGGAATTTGATGCTTCCGAGTGGAAAAAGGGAGTCGCCAAGTTTGGAGGCGATAATATGAAGCAGGTGAATACCAAATGGAGCAGCTCCGATATCTGGATGCGGAAAGAAGTAGTAGTCTCCGATGAAATTTTGGAACCAGTAGTCAAGATAGCCCATGACGACGATTATGAAATTTATGTCAATGGTCAACTTTTGATATCGGAAACCGGTTCCAGCGAGTCCTACAAATACATAAAACTGGACAAGGAGAAAGGAGAACTATTCAAGAAGGGCAAAAATCTAATTGCCGTTCACTGTGTTAATACCGGAGGAAATCAGCACATTGATATGGGTATTGGCAAGGTGGGGAAAATTAAGGCCGATGTTACTTTTGTGCTCAATACCGTAAATCAGGAAATGGCCTTTGATAAAAAGACACTTCACGCCACGGCAGGTCAGACAGTGGAGATCGTTTTGAACAATAAAGATCAGATGTCGCATAACTTGGTCGTCATCCAACCCGGAAGTTTGGATACTTTTGGAGCCATGGTTGATGATTTCCTTAAGAATCCCGCAGCAGAAAAAATGGGCTACGTTCCAAAATCAAGATATGTCTTGGGAGCAACAGAAATGTTGACACCAGGGGTTACAGGGTCTGTAACTTTTAAACTTCCGGATACTCCGGGAACCTATCCCTTTGTCTGTACCTTTCCCGGCCATTGGCGAATGATGCAGGGGGTAATTGTAGTAACTGCTCCCGAATCATAAGTTTACTGGTTACCCTAGAAAATATAGTGGTTTATACTGGGCTTAGGAAATAAATAATTTTTAATCTGAAACAATAAATAAAATGAAAAAAATTGGAATTATAGTAATGTTTTTTGCCATTGTTCTTAATGGTCGAGCACAAGATGGAAATTACATATCCAAGAAAAAAAACGCCCCAAAAGTGACCATAATGGGGGGAGGTGGTTCTTCCCACGATTTCTTAAAATTATTCGGAATCGCTGATGGAAAAATCATTAGCAATAAAGGTAAATATTCAGTTAGGTATACTGAAGACTCCAAAGAATTGAGTACACTTTTATCAAATTCCGATGTACTCATGTTGACCAACAACCGTCCGTTAGAGCAAAATGCTAAAATCAAGATTTTCGATGAAATAAACGCAGGCAGATTGAACCTATTGATCAATCATCCGAGTACGTGGTATAATTGGAAGGATTGGCCAGAGTATAATCAAAAGTTGGTTGGCGGAGGAGCCACATCACATGAAGAACTTCAAGAATTTGAGGTAAACGTAATTAAACCCAACCACCCTTTAATGAAAGGAGTTCCCACCAAATTTAGAATTATTGATGAATTATATCGTTGGGAGAAAGATCCAGAAGCAGAGATAGAAGTACTAGCTGTAGGCCGTGGATTAAATTCCGGTAAAGAATACCCCATCGTTTGGATTGTTAAACATCCAACGGCAAAAATTGTGGGCAATACTTTAGGGCATGATGAAAGAGCACATGGCCATAAGGCTTATCAAACGATTTTAAGAAATAGTGTGAAGTGGGTAAAACATTAATGCCTGCAACCAAATTTGCACTTTTTTAATTTGGCTTGTGGCGCTCCATCATCAAGGATGATAATTATGGGTAAGAGGCCCGTTCATGTGGGTTTCTTGCTCATAAATTTTGAGTAGGTTTTCTTAGTTTAGGTATGAAATAGTCGTTAAGGTCACCGCTTTTGGTTTTACCAATAGTATCTGGCTATGGTGAATAGCTTTCTATACAGAAAAAAAATGTATAGTAAAAGCATATAACAATTCACAGGTAATAACAGGCTGTTATATGTTACATACGATTGTTTTTAGTTATCCATTTAAATAGGAGGGTACTATGGACATAAGAGTGGATTAATACACGCAAAATGTATTAGGTTGATAGCCTAAAGTATTTTTAAATAATTCTTTCTATACGATTTAGGGTTTGTTCCAGTGATTTCTTTAAATTTTCGATTAAAATTTGATAAGGTTTGATAACCACAGTCAAATGCAATATCTAAAATAGCCTGATTGTTGCTCTTTAACAATTTACAGGCCATACTAATTCTTAATTCTGCTATGAATTCGGTAAAAGATTTATTGGTTCTTGATTTAAAATACCTACTGAAGGAGTTGGGAGCCATGTTGGCCAAACTAGCAACGTCGCCTAATCTAATTTCTCTCTTATAGTTATTTAAAATATAACTGTGTATAAGTTGCATTCGTTTTGAATCTGAATCGGAAACTCTGTTAATATAACCTTGTTTGTTAATGATATGTAGTTCCTTTGATTTTGAAAGTAAATGCAATATTAGAAGGAGTGACAACACTTTTTCAAAATCTTGTTGATGAAGCATTTTTTTTACGATTTTACGTATAGTTTGTTTCGTATTCCCCTTAACCTCAACACCTCTGTCCGCGGATTGCAATAACTTTTTAATTCTTGCCATCTCATCCTTGTTTAAAAAAATAGGACCCATAAAGTCAAGGGAAAAATAGGTTACGATGACTTTTGTGCTTAATCCTTTTTTTTCAAAATATTTATCATCACTTCTCCAAACATGAGGTAGGTTTGCTCCGGTTAGGACCATATCATCCGAATCAAATTGGCTAATATTGTCTCCTACATATCGTGTCCCTGTGCCTTCAAACACGCAGGCTAGTTGATATTCAGGGTGGAAGTGCCAAGTAGGGTCGAAATGTGGCTCAATAAGTTGTTTTATCTTTAGGCATTTTGTTGTAGGAATTGGGAATTTGCTAACCGCTGATTTCATAATGTTACAAGATTAGAAAATTTTTAATAAAAGGGGAAATAATTAAGAAGGATTTCGGGTTTTATTGCCGGATGATAATTTTTGCTGGGAAATCAATTATTTCATAACCAAACATTTTTGTTGTTGTAGTGTATTGGTTCAGAAGGTTCTAGAAAAACAAAAAAGTATTAGTTAAACATATAAGGTAGGGCGTAAAAAGCAGCCATAAAGATAGGGTTGGTAAATTAACGATATCTATGTATAATAGGCAATATGGCTGTTAATGTCAAGGACTTCCGCCCATTTACCTTCTTCCCTTTGTTATTGGTACATACGACGTAAAAACGTCCACCTTGGTTTTCGACTAGGGATTGGTTTTTTTCAAGAGCTTAAGTTTTTAAGCAATTTCAAATAAAATCTATTGAAGTGAAATAACCTTAAAAATTTGTGAGTTGGATTTTTACGTATCTTAAACCGCTTAAAAAAGAATTAAGTAGGAAATAACATCCTTATTATTCCCCATTGCCAAAATGGGCAATAGGATAACATCAATTTTGTAATTCTTGAGGCGTTCGATACCAAAGCTACTCTTAATTCTTAAGCGCAATTCAACACAATAGTCGTATCTGTCCGCTAGAACGGTAAATTAAAGTAATTACTTGGTTTTGAGTAGTTTAAAAAGACTTGGGCTCCTTTAAGGGTGTTATCGGTTAATAATGATTTAGGGGTCTAATCACGTGCAAAAACGACATCGATTGTCTGTTCGGTTACAACTATCCCTAAAGAATGGAAAGGCTAATTTTATATAATTATAGGTTTAATTTTTTGTTAAACTGCAAAAGCAGTTATAGCTATACATTTCCTTTAAAATAAGTAATATAATTATAATACTTCAACAAGAGACTATTCTCCATTAAGGTTGTAAAATTATAAGTGTCCAGTATTTGATTATAACAAATTGCCAATGTTTAATCCAATAAAAAGCTAAGAAGAATGGTGAATTTGTTTATTGAAATTGAAAAGTAAAAATAGAACGGCTTCCATTTTTGCACCCATTTTTTCGGTAAGGATTTTAAATGCCCGGGTAATATGACCTTCTACGGTTTTTATGGAGATATTAAGATATTCGGAAATTTCGGTATGGGTAAGGCCTTCCTTTTTATTCATTAAAAATATTTCCCTGCATTTTGCCGGTAAATTCTCGATCTCGGCATTCATCAATTTTATTAAGTTATCCAATTCAGTCGGTTCTATATCTACGATCAAATCGATGGCCTCAAAATATTTTTTCTCCAAATAAATTACAGGTTTATTCTTTCTGTATTGATTAATAAACTCATTGTAGACAGATTTATATAAATAACTCTTTATAGATAATTTGGGATTAATATTCTTTCTATTGGTCCATATCGTGACAAAGACATTTTGGACAATGTCTTCGGCCAAGGCATGGTCGTGGCATAAGGATTGGGCATAACCGCACAAACTTTGGTAATAAAAACCCATTAAGAAATCGTAGGCTTTTGAATCCCCTATAATTAATCTTTGAGCTAAAAAAAAATTTCTTTTACCGTCCATTTAAAATATTTTATTCTCTAAATAATTATGTAATAATAGTAAATATTGAATAAAAATCACAAAAAATAGAGGGGTATTAAAATTTTGAACGTATTAAGTAAATAAGTGTTAAAGTTCAAATGGCCGAAATAAATAAATTAATAGTTAAGTTTTTAAATCAAGAAGCAAATCATTCCGAGTTGGAAAAATTGGAAAATCAACTTAAGAATGAGGAGGGCATACGAATCTTTAATAATTATGTTAAAACACAGTACCTAAGTACAATTTCGATGACAAAATACGATGTTGATAAGGCCAAGGAGACCATAAAAACTAGGTTAAAAAAGGATAAACTGACAAGAAGGGTAAACCTATATAAGAAAATCGCTGTTGCGGCTTCCATTATGCTTATGTTTGGCATGGCCTTTTACATGATATATAACAACGGACATGTAAAACCAATTGAACCTGAAAAACAACCCCACTTAATTGTGACCGGTACCGATAAGGCCATCCTTACCCTTGAGAACGGGGATGAAGTGGCACTTGAAAAAGGGAAAAAATATCAAACGGGGAAGGTTAGCAGCAATGGTGAAGAATTGGTATATACGGATAAAGGGCAAAGTGATATTGCTGAAAAGGGGCAATTGTACAATTATTTGACTATTCCCAGAGGAGGCCAGTTCTTCGTTAAATTATCGGATGGTACAGAAGTTTGGTTGAATTCAGAAACTAAGTTAAAGTATCCGGTAAAATTTATAGAGGGCATCAGCCGAAATGTGGAATTACTATATGGGGAGGCTTATTTTAAGGTTTCGCCAAGTACTGCGCACAAAGGAGCAGCCTTTCATGTGCTTGCAAAATCCCAGGAAATTGATGTTTTGGGTACGGAATTTAACGTTAAGGCTTATAATGATGACACGATAATGGCCACAACTTTGGTTGAAGGAAAAATTAAAATTAAAAAAGGAGCAGTTAGTGAAACTCTTGTGCCCAACCAACAGGCTACGATTAACTATGAAAATGATAATATAGATATTGAAGAAATTGATGTATCCCAGGAAATTTCGTGGATCAACGGATTGTTTTCTTTTAATGAAAAACCCTTAAGTGAAATAATGTTGGTTCTGTCAAGATGGTATGATACCGAGGTTGTTTTTACAAATTCGCAAAAAAAGAAGTTTGTTTTTACAGGAATATTGGAAAGAACCGAGACGGTAGATGATATTTTAAAATTAATAGAGGCCACGAGCGAGGGCCAGATAAAATTTGAAATCAACGATAAAACAATTATTATTAAATAAAAAAAAGGAAAAGGCCAGCACCTTCCACAGCAATGGCCTTTTTCCAAGTAGATTAATTAAAACAATGTTTAACTAAACCATTACAAATTTATGAAATTTAAATTAACCAAACGACCACCTTGTCCTTGGGGCAAAGTTCTTTTACACTTTTTTATGAAATCCATTATATTTCTATTTTGTTCGATTTCATTTGCACTCAGTTCCCTAAATGGCGAGGCCCAAAATGCGGAGATTATTATTGATGCGGATATGACCTTAACGATTAAACAGGCCTTCCGATTAATCAATAAGCAAACGGATTATAAGTTTGTTTATAGGCACGATCTTGTAAAGGTTGCTCCAGATATAGATCTTAAAAAGGGAGTGATTAAAGCTGGGGAACTTCTGGATAAATGTTTATCCCCTATAAGGTTTACGTACAATTTTACGGATGGGGGAACCATTATTGTAAAAAAGAAGCAGGCGGAAGCAATCAATACCGGCCAAACTAAGTTGAAAGATCAAAATATGCAATATCAAGTAAACGGTACCATTACCGATAAGGAAGGAATTCCTTTACCTGGTGCCAACATACTTGAGAAAGGTACGACCAATGGTACACAGGCAGATTTTGATGGTAATTTTACTATTAAACTGGATAAAGAGGACGCCACTTTGGTAATTTCCTATATAGGGTTTGCTTCAAAAGAAGTGAGCGTCAATGGTCAGGAAAATCTAAATATTATATTGGAGGAAAGCGCCGCCGGTTTGGATGAGGTTGTCGTTGTAGGATATGGAGTTTTAAAACAGAAAGAAGTTACAAGTGCAATTGTAAGTGTTAAAGAAGGAAGCTTTAACCGGGGAAATTTAAATAGCGCAGAACAATTGCTGTCAGGTAAAGTAGCTGGATTAACTGTTTCAAAACAAGGAGTTAGTAAGTAATCTTGAACGAAGTGATGCACAACATTTTGCAAAAGTTTATGATGCGGAATTAATGAAGTGGACATTGGATAAAATGTGCTTAGATGCTGGTGTGGACATTAGGCTTCATACCAAGGTCACCGCAGCGTATAAAAATTCTAAAAATAATCTAGAAAATATTATAACGGAGAGTTTTTCAGGTAGAGAAGCATGGAAGGCCAAAGTTTTTATTGATACTACGGGTAATGGCCAATTGGCTTCTCTTGCAGGCTGTAATTATGATATTGGTCATCCTATATCGGGAAAGACGCAACCCATGTCTTTAATGGCCATGTTAATCGGGCTTAAAGAAAGTAAACTGAATAATGGTGGTTTAACAGGAAGAATTGGATTTCCAACCAAAGAGGAAAAGAATTTTTTATATAGCGAAACTGAGCGTGCCGGATTAAAGGCTAGTTACACAAAACCTACCCTGTTTACAGTAAGGGAAGGTCTAGTCGCTATGATGGCCAACCATCAATATGGAGTTTCGATTTTGGATGCTGATCAGGTAAGCAGAGCTACTCTGGAGGCACGGGATGAGATTAATGAAATTGTTAATGGACTGCGGTCTTTAGGTGGCATATGGTCCAACGTGAGACTTGTCTCAACAGGAGCACAAATAGGAGTTAGGGAGGGAAGGAGAATATTGGGAAGATATACAATAACAAAGGATGATCTCATCAATGGGACAGAATTTGATGACGGAGTTTGTAGAGTTGATTTTGGTGTAGATGTTCATTCATTGGTAAAGGATTCAGGAGGAGGTTATGGTAATCACGGTATACCATCTAAACCTTATGAAATTCCTATGAGGGCTCTAATAGCAAAAGATGTCAATGGATTAATGATGGCAGGAAGGTGTATCAGCGGAGATTTTTTTGCTCATGCAAGCTACAGAGTAACCGGAAATGCAGTTGCTATGGGTGAAGCTGCAGGCCAGGTGGCCGCCAAAGCCGCATTGGAGAATAAACTTCCACAAGAAATCAAGTATAAGAAAGCTTAATTATAAAGGAACCTCATAAATCAAAAATTAACTTCCTTAAAGTTTCATAGCGGTATTAATCTTAGGTTATTTCGTCTAAGGAATATTTGGGGTCACTATATTATTATACGCATTGAGTTGTTAGTTTGTTCAAAGGGAACAATGGGGAACTATAGTTCCCTTTTTTTGTTGGGCGTGAAATTGAAAAAAGGTTCACTTTGGGCTATAAAGATAGTATAGAGTATCTATTACTAAGGTATTGCGTTACAGGCAAACAAAAAAGATTTACTAAATTGGCCTGTAAAATAAATATAGTCAATAACTATATTGAATCGTAAGTAATTATTTAATGTTTTGTATCCCAATAAATAAATATAGCTCAATAATACTAGCCTTACTTTTTTTTGGATTGGTGAGTTGCGAATTCCTGTCTCAGCAAAAAAGCAATTCGGAAAACAGAGAGGAATCCAAATCATTAGCTGTGAAAAATCGCAATAACAACAATTTACCAAGCATTAACGATAGTCTTATTTTTCAAAAAGTCAAGCAAAAATTTGTTTTTGCTGGCGGGGAAGATATTCCATTGATCCCATATAGCTCCAAACATATATTTGATGACCATTCCTCTATTATATTCGTTGAATGGCTTGATGGGAACCATATCATAATGATGACTGAGGAATATGAAAAACCTAATAAATTAATTGTTCTAAATACCAATACAAAACAAATTAAGGAATCTGTTCTCCTCGAATTATATAAAACCTATGGTGCCATTTCTAGATCTAAAATATATGGTTTATCTCCTAAAAAGGACTATTTCCTTTTTTCAATTGGAGGAAATGGTAATACTTCCTTTAAACTGATTGCCTTAGATTTAAAGAGTTCCATAACATATGAAATAGAGGATTTTATAAAGGATAGACTTATTATATATAAAAAAACCAATCAATTGCTCCCTCCTGAGGGAAAGGATTTTTCATTTCTACCAAACTCCATAAGCTCTTATGGGGTATTTTCGTTTACCGATGACAATGGTTTCCAAATAGAACATTCACAAGCAAACTATGATGAAAAAAATGATGTTCAGAATTACTATACTACCATCAAGTTTCCATCACTACAAAAAATAATTTCCAAACCAAAAACAGGAACTATAGATTTTCCAACTATAGATTCTTATGGGATGAGTGATAAGGAAGTTGAAAAACGTTTATACTTTACAAATTTTTATACATCATTGCCCTTAAAGTTTGAAAACGGAAAAATATACAATGCTCCACCAAGTAATATTGGAGCTTCTTTTGGGTTGCAGGAAATCAATAATGATGATAAAAGCCGGTATTCTTTGATTCCCTTCCATTATTATTTAAACCCAAAAACTTTAACTCCAAGTTTTGAAGTTGAAATAAATTCAACTATAAACTCTATGAGCAGTAAAGAACAAACAAGATACACAGGTTTGTTGGTGAATGATAAAAATAATTTTGAGCTGAAAAAAGTACTCGTTCACGGCGTAGGAGTCCAACATCTGTACAAAAGGAAAGACGATTTTTTGATAACTTCCATACTTTCTGACAAAAAGGATAATCATCTGGCTGTATGGGACCTAAAGACAATGGGGAGTTTGGCTGTGCTTAATTTGGAGCCGAAAACCAATTATATGAAAGGACTGTTTTTTGATGCAGTGAACAATCAAATTATTGCAGTACACTCAAATCCTGCCAAAATATTCTTTTGGGATTATCATCCCAAATAGATGATAACCCATTACCAATGTATGTTTGGAATAATTGCGGGAAAAAAGACAAAACATAAAATAAAGGGTAACTAATAACGATCATGTTCTCCTATGAATTGGTGCCGATGAGGCATAGTTTTTAATAAGAATAAACAATAGGAGAACTAGCAATTACAGCTATTTTTTGGGACAGGCGGCTTATACGTATAAATCGGGCAAATAATATGAAATAATCCGAGGAAAGGATTATGATATCAAATGGTTAAGTCTTGGCTATGGTTGCTCAAAAAAAGAAGACAGCATTTATTTGTATGAAAGTGAATGTTTTATCAAGACCCATAATGGACTGTAAGCACTAATTACTATATTAAGTGTTGTAGCCATTTTGAAAATTGAACGCTAAATGAAAACCGAATATCTAAATAGTATCAAGAAACAATTTGAATATTACAAATCTGTTGGAGAAAAAACATTTGACCAATTGAATGAAAAAGACCTTTTTTGGCAATTTAATGAAGACTCAAACTCTATTGCTGTAATAGTAAATCATCTTTGGGGAAATATGAAATCTCGTTGGACTAATTTTTTGACTACTGACGGAGAAAAAGAATGGCGGAATAGAGATATGGAATTTGAATGGGTTATAAAAACCAAAGATGAATTACTTGAAAAATGGAATGACGGGTGGAAATGCTTATTCAAGGCGTTGGACTCGGTAAATGAAGATAACTTTGAAACAAAAGTATATATCCGAAATCAAGAACATTCAATTCTCGAAGCAATAAACCGACAATTCGCTCATTATCCTTATCACATTGGACAAATCGTATATATCGGAAAAGTAATAAAAGGAGACGGATGGGAAAGTTTGACTATTCCGAAAGGGAAATCGAATGAATTTAACGAAGAGAAATTTTCAAAAGGAAAACACAAAGGACATTTCTCTGATGATTTAAAACAAGAATAATAACTGGCTACAACAACATAAGCTATGTAAATCACTAGTCCATCCCCATACATATGAGACCCTGCAGTAACTATTTTGTTTTAGATGGGTCCATAATGTTGATTTTGGGGTGTGGAATTGGTGGCGACCGTTCCAAGGATTTTTTATGTTCAATTAAATGTTTCCTTTTTAAGGATTCAAAAATAAAGCAAACAACCAGTATAGTTCCCAATGATGATCCAACTTGTAAAACCTATTGAAAATATACCAGCTCTACCGGGAACTATAGAGTAAAGTGGGTAAGGCTACAGGCGGACTTGGGAATTCCCTATGTGATGAATGTAAATATGGATTGTTCTAATTTTTAAATTGACATAAAAGGTAGGGTTCATTTAGAGCAATCGCATTTGTTTTCCCCTTTCTGAAATACACTTGGAGAGATACTCGTTTTAAATTTGTTTTATTTAGATTTGCCTACCGCATAACACAAGCTTTGTCTGTTATTTTGGATAAAAACATTGCTATTAGTGATTTGAAAAACCGGGCTGTTTATAAGGATGTTTTCAATCAATTTTATAAAGAGTTGGTTGTTTATGCCCATAATTTTTTATTCGATCAACAATCTAGCGAGGATATTGTACAGGATATTTTTATTCAGCTTTGGGAAAATTCCCATGAGCTGGAAATACATACTTCTATTAGGGCTTATCTCTATACTACGGTCCGGAATAAATGTTTTAACTACTTACGGTCATTAAAGATTCAGGATAATATTAACCTGCTTGATTTCAATAATTACCTTACTACCGATAATGATTTGGATGTTTTGGAGCGTCAAGAGAAGTTGATAGTGTACGACATGGTCTTAAGGACCGTAGAACATTTTCCGGAGGGTATGAAGCGTATTTTTACATTGAAATACCTTGAAAACTATAAGTACTCTGAAATAGCCGAAGAGTTGGGCATTTCCATCAACTCTGTCAAGACCCAACTCAAAAGGGCAAAAATAAAAATTAGTGATGCAATTTCGATTGTTGTTTTTTTACTGGGCAATTATTGGTAATAATACCTAATCTTAGTAATTGGAACCACTTATTTGGCAACTTTATAAAATTTTGATCAAGTTTTGTCACCCGTTTTAAATATAATGTGTCATATAAACAAAAGGTTAAAAAAACATCAATCAAACTTAACCTTTTAATTTATCCATCAAAGCGTGCACACGGAATTTAAGCTCATCATAAAAAAGATCAATAACTCACTTTCCCCTGAAGAGGCAATAGCCTTTGATCAATGGATCAGTGAATCGCCCGATCATTTAGCCTACTACAATAAGGTAAAGGCAAATTACAATAAGGATTTAGATTTTATAGACCAAGAAAAGGCCTGGCAAGTTGTGGAGGGTAGTCTTGGAGGAAGGGCTGGGATTCGATATTGGCACTATGCAGCAGCTGCAGCAGTGGTAGGTATTTTTGTGTCTGTTTTATTGTTGAGGGGCGAGTTTCTCCCATCAATAAATGAAACTTCCCCAAAAGTTTTAAGATCGAACATAAAGATAGGATCGGACAAAGCAGTATTGACTTTGAGCGATGGTAAGGAGTTGGCATTGGAGCAGGAAGGCTCCAAAACCTTGCCCAATGCATCCTCAAATGGCAAGGAAATTGTTTATCACCCGATACCAAAAGAGAGCGATTTTAAGACAGTTTCATTTAATTATTTGACAATTCCCAGAGGGGGTCAATTTTTTGTAAAGTTATCGGACGGAACAAGGATTTGGCTGAATTCGGAGTCCAAGCTTAAGTATCCCGTGGCGTTTGCCAAAGAGCAACCAAGGGAGGTAGAACTGGTGTATGGGGAGGCCTATTTTGAGGTTTCTCCTAGCTCGGAGCACAATGGAGCTAAATTTAAAGTTGTTACAGGCGCCCAAGAGGTAGAAGTTTTGGGGACTGTTTTCAATATTAGGGCGTACAAGGATGAAATGGCCATTTATACTACTTTGGTAGAAGGCAAGGTTACGGTTGCCAATGGAAGGGAAAGTAGGAGTTTAACCCCTGAAAAACAATCTATAGTATATGATGGCCTTAAGGATATGGAGCTGGTGGATGCAGATGTGTATTCTGCAACTTCATGGAAAAAGGGGATTTTTAGTTTTAATGGGATGCCTCTTGAAGAAATAATGAAAGTGTTGGCGAGATGGTATGATATTGATGTGATCTTTAGAGATCCAAAACTTAGAAATAGCACCTTTAATGGGGTGTTGAGAAAGAACCAAAATATTGAAGCGATATTGGAATCTATTAAAACCACTAATAATATGGACTATGAAATAAACGAGAATACTGTAATTTTTAAATAACAAAAGCAAAGGGAACCGAGGTTTGAATATCTCACCAAACTTGCCTCGGCATTCCCTTTTAGTATTAATTAAATAAATAACTAACACCACAAATTTATGGAAATTAAATTAAGTAGGGTTCATTTCTATAGAGGAAAGAACATGCTAGACGTCATTATGAGAACATTTTTATTTTTCTTTTGTTCTTCAGTATTCGGCTTAACTTCAGGAACTATTTTTTCCCAGAAAACCACTATTGAAATTGAATCCGATAAGACCATAAGCATTGACGAGGTTTTTGATATTATTAAACAACAGACGGATTTTAATTTCATTTACAGATCCGATATGTTTAAGGACTATCCAAAGGTCAGTGTAAAAAAAGGGACTATTAAAGCCAATAAATTATTGGAGAAAAGTTTATCCGCGGGGAATTTTCTGATTAAAATTTCCGAGGACAACACCATTCTTATCAGTGAAGATACCCATTCTTCCGATTATCAGGAACTTAAGATAAAAGGACAGGTAAAAGATGTGAATGATGTACCCTTACCTGGGATTACCGTTTATGTTACCAGTGCAAAACCAACCGGGGAAAAATTGGAACAGGAATTTTTGTTGGGAGCAACTGCTTCCGATATAGACGGAAATTTTTCCTTGGGCGCAAAACCGGGAGATTATTTGGTGGCAACGGGAATGGGATACTTGATATCCGTTCAGGTAATTGTCGAAAACAAGGAACAGTACCATATTGTTCTTAAAGAAAATGTCAGCACTTTGGACGAAGTGGTCGTTGTTGGTTACGGTACTACCAGGCGCAAGGACTTGACCGGTTCTGTTGGGTCACTAAAATCCCAGGATATCGTTCAGATAAATTCACAGACCATAGATCAGGCTTTGGTAGGAAAATTATCCGGAGTACACGTTTCCGCCCAGTCCGGAGCTCCTGGGAGCGGTGCAATTGTCCATGTCAGGGGTCTTAGTCAGTTGATAGGGGACAACCAGCCCCTATATGTTGTAGATGGGGTTCCCATTGTTATAAACCCACAATTTGGAAGTGGATTGGGCCTTAATGATAACCGTCAGAACCCTTTATTAACGATTAATCCGGCCGATATAGAACGGGTAGACGTCCTCAAGGATGCCTCTTCTGCCGCAATTTATGGTTCAAGGGCTGCCAATGGGGTAATCCTGATTACTACCAAACGGGGTAAAAGAAATCAGGTGCCCAGATTCAATTTTTCCTATAATGCCACAATGCAAAACCCAACCAACACCTTTGACGTCCTGGATGCGGCTGGATTCAAAAAATTTATGGTTGAGCAAGGTCTGGAGGATGAGGTTGTTTTTGGCAATGCCGATACTGATTGGCAAGAGGAAGTGACCAACAATAATGCCCTTTGGCGTCAATACAGCATGGGGATTTCAGGAGGAAGTGAGACGGTGAACTATTTGGTCTCCGGACATGTTAGTGACCAGGAGGGACTTATGGTAGGCAACAAATTTAACCGATATACGTTTTCTGCCAGTCTAGATGCGAACTTTACCAAAAGGTTAAGGCTGGGAAGTAGTATTAGTTATAACTATTCCGATAATAAACAGTCCGAACTGAACAGTTTGTCCACTGGGGCTTTTTATAGGCCGGACCTCGCAGTATTTAATGGGGACGGGACTTATACTTCTATGAACTTTTCCGGTATAGACTTTAGAAACCCTTTGGGGGATGAGGGTAAGGTGAGAAATAAGGCGATATCCCAAAACTTATTGGGTACAGCCTATGGAGAGTATCAACTTATAGATGGTTTAAGGTTTAAATCCCAGTTGAGCCTTAATTTCAATAATGATCAAAGGGATGTCTTTCATCCCTCCTATACCAGGAGAGGTTTGGCCAATGGAGCCCTATTGTTAGTCCAGCATTCTTCGGGCCTTAGTACCTCATGGTCCAATACATTAAATTATAGCAGGACCTTTGCGGATGCACATACCATCGATGCCTTGGTGGGAATTTCATGGGATCATTCCAAATTAAATTTGGATTCCCAGCAATATGTTGGTTTTCCAGACGACGAAATTTTAACGGATATCAATTCTGCCCAAAGTGTTTTTGATGTAGCCAGCGAAGCTACACAAACAGCATTGAATTCTTTGTTCGGAAGGTTGAATTATAATTTTAAGGACCGTTATTTGGCAACTTTCACCGCCAGATATGATGGGTCCATTAAATTTGGACCAAACAATAGAAGGGGATTCTTTCCTTCGGCTGCCTTGGCGTGGAACGTCCATAATGAAAATTTTCTTAACAATAATGACTTTATCAGTCAATTAAAATTAAGAGCAAGTTTAGGGCGTACAGGTTCCGATAACCTACCTGCCTTTTCCTACTTGGTAAATTATAAGTCCTTAAGTGGAACCGATTCCTATTATGATGGGATCAATGGCATTGCCGTGGATGGTGTACCTAATTTGGACATTAGATGGGAACAAACGGATCAATTGGATCTTGGGTTGGAGTTGGGGTTGTTTAATGGACGATTTAACGCCCAAGTCGTTTATTTTAAGAAGGAGACCAGTGATATTATCCTTTTGGTGCCAGTAGCTTCCCAGACAGGTTATTCCAGTTGGAACGCCAATATAGCCGATGTCTCGAACAAGGGATGGGAATTGGAATTTGGGGCAGATGTTATTAGGAGCAAGCATTTTAGATGGAATTCCGCGTTTAATATTTCTTTTATTGAGAATAATGTGGATGCACTGAACAATGGGGCAACGACCAATTTCGGCAGTACCGGAATCATGGAAGGACAACCTATTGGGGTCATCACAGGCTATGATGTCAAGTCTATTGCCCAGTCTCAAGAAGAAATTGATGCCTTGAATAACAGCGCCCCCAGCGGTACCTATTATAGTGGGTTGACACAGCCAGGTGACTATGTTTATAAGGATATAAATGGCGACAATGAAATTACAACCGAGGACATTGCCCCTTTAGGGGATATTAATCCAAATTATTATGGAGGTTGGAACAATTCCATCAGCTATAAAAATTTTGACTTTTCTTTCAATTTTAATTTTGTACAGGGAAATAAGAGAAATTGGTATAGGGGTGCCACCGAGTTTTTATCGGCCAGTACTACCTCCAATGTCACAACAGAGGTCTATAATACATGGACACCAGACAATACTGGGGCCAAGTATGCCCGTATCGGTTCAGCTACCCATGGTAATTCCACCACTACCAGTAAGAATGTAAAGGCTGGTGATTATATTAAATTCAGATCTGCTTCCTTGGCTTACAACTTTCCCAAAGAATGGTTGACAAATACCGGTATTGGGAATGTAAAATTGACCTTGTCGGGAAACAACCTGATAACCTTTAGCAAATATCCTGGTATAGATCCCGAGAGCGTTGAATCGCAACGCGGTGGATCTACAGTAGAACTTACAAGGGATACAGGGGTTTCCTATCCACAAGCAAGAACTTTTACCATTGGGCTTAATCTAAGCCTATAATCCATATAAAAAACAAAAGATGAAAAAAACTTATTATATATATAGGTTCATTACAAGCTTGATAGTTTTGAGCCTATTCTCATGTCAATTGGCCGAAGACTTGGACGATTACGAACCACTGAATGCCTTGGATGCCAATAAGGCAATAGTTGATGAATCTACTTCAGAATTGGCACTGGCCGGTGTTTATGCAGGCTTTCACCAACAAAATGGTGGATCTGGAATTCCAGAGATATATACCATTCCCTCTTTGATGAGCGGTACTTTGGTGAACACTTTTCTTTTCAATAACGATGAAGTACAGGGGTATGTGAACAATAATCCCCTTGCCGTAAATACATCCCAAGGCTTGGGTGCCTATACTCGAATGTACGATATAATAAATAGGGCCAATTGGTTGATTGAAAAAGCCACTGCACTTACCGATGATAAATTTCCTACCGCTGGAAGGAGGCTTGAGATTATAGCGGAGACAAAAATGTTAAGGGCTACGGCCAATTTTTATCTACTGCGACTTTGGGGACAGTTTTATGACCTCGATTCCCAATATGGGATCAGTATTAGAATGGAGCCTTCCCGATCAGGGGAGGCATTGCCTAGGAGTACGGTAATGGAGACCTATGAAGCCATTCTTGGGGATTTGGATTATGCAATTGAAAACGCACCGGCCATTAGACCAAAATATTATACAAATTTGGTCTATGCCAAAGGTTTAAAATCCAAAATATTATTGTATCAAGGAAAATATATGGAAGCGGCCGTTTTGGCAAAAGAGGTTATGGAAACTTCGGGGGCAGATTTTTCCCTGACTCCGACCTATGGAGAAATATTTTTGGATCATTCTACCCCAGACCTATTCGATAGTGACGAAATAGTGTTTGGTACCAAAGGCGATCCGATAGCAGGTGTAGGCATTGGCAACGTAATTGGGACTATTTTTGCAGTTTCTCCATCCTATATAAGCTCTGTATTGGAGACAACAACCGTAGGGGGGCAAGTTATTTCCCATGACGGAACCCGGGTGTCCACGACGATCAAGGAAGGTTTTTTCGGATTTGATAGCCTCAAATCCAATTTCAACTTTTTGCCACCTGAAAACAAATATGAAATGGTCTATCATTTAAGAATGGCCGAAATTTATCTTATTTATGCGGAGGCCCATGCCCGTTCCGTGGAATTTGTAAGCCCAGATGCTTTGAATGCGCTCAATGCCATAAGGACCAGGGCTGGGGCAACTACCACCGGTGGTGATGGCTTTGAAACCTACCCATCAACCATTTCACTCGCCCAATTTTTGGAGGCGGTGCGTATTGAAAAAAGGGTTGAACTGGGGATTGAGACCGGAGAAGATTGGTTCGATTTGGTCCGGTACCACTTTGTGGACGGCATGGATATAACAACGGTGAAGGCTACAGCGGATAATCCGGATAAATATATTTTGCCTATTGATTATATAGCCATCGAAGCAGGTAAAAATATAGTTGAACAAAATCCAAACTACTAAAAAATTAATATATGAGACTATTAGTATACCTACTATTGACCTTGTTGTACGCAGGTACCGCGAAGGCTCAGGACTGCAAGGTGTTATTGAAATCCATCGATGGCACTTATGAAGGAGATTGTAAAAAGGGTAAGGCAGAAGGAGAAGGGGTGGCCATAGGCGTCGACACCTATAAAGGGCAGTTTAGGAAAGGACTTCCACATGGCACAGGGACATATACTTGGAATGATGGGAAAAGCTATGAGGGGGAGTTCCAAAAAGGCGAAAAGGAGGGTCAGGGTAAATTGACTTTTGCAATGGATAGCGTTCTCATAGGTTTTTGGAGGAAGGACGAGTATGTGGGGTTGTTTGAAAACCCTTACAAGAAAATCAATAAATCTCCAAATGTATCGGGCTATACACTAAATAGGGTGCAGGGAGATATCCATAATTTGCGGTTTTATATAAAGGCCAATCAAGAACAGGTAAAATACCCCCGTCTCACTTTTGTTGTCAACTCTGGCCAATATCAAACCCAAATAGACAACAATGATTTTGTGGAGCTTACCAATGTTACCTTTCCCATTAAACTTAAGGCCTCCTATGGACAGGATTTTATTGAGATCGAAATTCTCCAGGCAGGCCTATGGGAAATTAGAACAGATTTAACATACATAAAAGGATTAAATTAAAAGAAACAGAATGAAAACACTTGTATATATATTTATTGGCCTATTGTCTTTTCAGGCCACCGCCCAAAAGGATAATTTTAAAATTATTGGCAACTTTGACAACATAAAGGAAGCCGATTCCATTTTCATTTGTAACGTGGACAAAAAGAATCTCGTTCCTTTTTCCAAGGCCAAAGTGAAGAGGGGTAAATTTACATTAACGGGCTACGTTCCTTATGAACACGGGTATTATACCATGGTCACTACACAGGGTAAGGATACCGTTTACGGTAGGTTGTTTGTTGAAAAAGGAACAATAAAGTATACTGGGCTGTTTACGAAATATCCAGTTTTTGATGTCAAAGGAAGTAAATATGCCCATAAAATCTTTGCCGGGCATAAAGATCCAAAATATCTAAGGTTACGGGAAGAGGTAATGGCCATTGAGGCAAGTGAAACGACCGATGAAGAGAAGATTGAACTGCAGAAACTACAACAAGAGTTGGGCTCCTATATGAATAATGTCGACAAGGATTGGTTCGATAAATCGCATTCCAGTTATCAATTGTATTCACTTTATGAAATTGACCCAAAAACGGATTTTGATAACTTTGAAAAAAAGGTGAAATTCTTCCAGGCCAACTATCCCGACCATCCCGAAACCATGGGAATGGGTTTTGCATATGAATATTATAAAAAGAACAAAGAGGAACAAGAGGCAGGTATCTTTAAGAAGTCGCGGGTTGGAACCCAATTTATGGAAGTTACCGCTGTAGATGTTGAAGGGAATACCCATAGGCTTTCCGAAATTTTGAAAAATAACAAATTGGTACTTCTTGATTTCTGGGCGTCCTGGTGCGGTCCCTGTAGGGCAGAATTCCCACATCTGCGAATTGCATATGATGAATATAAGGATAAAGGTTTTGAAATTTATGCTGTATCCTTGGACGAAAGCCAAAAAAAGTGGCTAACGGCCTTGGAACAGGAAAAAACTAGCTGGATCAATACCGTAGACCTGGAGGCTTGGAAGTCCCAAAGTGTAAAGGATTATGAAATTACTGGTATTCCCTACAATATATTGGTAAATGCCAAAGGAGAAATATTGGGAGAATCACTCAGGGGAAAGGACTTGGAAGATTTTTTGGTAAAACATTTAAATTAAATCGCAAGGAACAATTAAGAATTCCAGGGTCACTCCAACATCCCCTTTTCATGACGGTTTTTTGTCTCTTCTTTTTCAGGGAAGAATTTTTGACCAGTACTTTTATTGGAAAGCAGGGAAACAAAATAACCTTATTACAGCATAAAACAAAGGTATCAGATGAAATACAGTATTACATATCTATTAATCCTAGGACTTTACCTCAGTGTCCCGGCGCAAAACTTGGACTTGGGAAGTCCATTGCCCGTCGATTTAAGCATTAGAAAGGGGATGCTTTCCAATGGAATGACCTATTATATTAAAAGCACCGATGTTACTAAAGGGGTAGCTAGTTATTATATTATTCAGAATGTGGGTTCGGTTTTGGAAAATGATGACCAACAAGGTTTGGCGCATTTTTTGGAACATATGGCTTTTAACGGAACCCAAAATTTTGAGGGCAAGGGAGTCCTTAACACCATGCAAAGACATGGACTTGTCTTTGGGAGGGATATTAATGCCTATACTTCCTTCGATGAGACAGTCTATAATATCAATAATATTCCGACTACGCCAGAACTGATAGACACAGGCTTGTTGATACTGCATGATTGGTCCAATTTCTTATTGCTTACCGATGAAGAAATTGACGCGGAAAGAGGGGTTATCAAGGAAGAATGGAGGACTCGTCAAAGCGGTGGAATGCGTGTTCTGAAACAGTCGCTTCCAACGGTGTTCAACAATACTAAATACGCTGAGCGTATGCCTATTGGATCTATGGATATTATCGATAATTTTGAGTATCAGACCCTACGTGATTTTTATCACGATTGGTATAGGACAGACTTACAGGCCATTGCCATTATAGGGGATGTGGATGTAAATTTAATCGAGTCCAAAATAAAAGCCCTGTTCTCCAATATTGAAGCCGTAGAAAGTCCCAAGGATCGTTTCAATGTGGATATTCCGGACAATGAGGAACTGTTGTACAATATGGCCATGGATGATGAAGTTACGACCTCAAGTATATCTTTTGGAATTAGGCATCCAAAATCACTGAAGGACCAAACCGTGGCCGACTTCAAGGAGTCGTTGCATAATGGTATGATAATGGGTATGCTGTCTAAAAGAATCAACGAAATTTCCAGAAAACCTGAAGCTGCTTTTTTGGGCGCTCGGATTAGTTATGATGATCATTCAAGAACTAGTAAAGCCTTCAATGTATCCATATCGCCAAAACCGGATCAACAACATCAGGCATTTAAATCGGTGCTTGGCGAGATTGTTAGGGCTGTAAAGTTTGGTTTTGCCGAAGCCGAAATAGAAAGGACAATAACAGAGTTTAAAAACTTCTATGAAAACCAGATTATAAAGGAAGATGATAAATCACATGGCAGTATTGTATCTACAATACAGAATAACTATTTAAACAATACCACTATAACCAATATTGCGGAAGAATACGAAATTGCAAAGTCCATTTTTAATTCTCTACATGCCAAGGAACTCCATGAGGCAATAAAGAAAATATATAAGGACAATAACAGGTTTTTATTGGTCACAGGGGTAAAAGGTAAGAAAAACATGTCCCGTGAGGAAGCCTTGGAAATCATAAAGGGTGTAGAAAATGATGACACCTTGGTAGCCTATACCGATGATTTTAGCGGAAAAACTTTGGTATCGGGACTCAATATTGTACCAGGTGGTATAGTTTCCGAAAAGGAAGATTCGCTTGGCGCCACTACTTTTACCCTTAGCAACGGCGTCAAGGTTCATTACAAGTTTGCAGATAAAAACAAGAATGATGTAAAACTCAATGCCATAAGTTATGGCGGTACCTCCTTATTGCAGGATGGGGAACTGCCTTCGGCCAATTTGCTTGGAAATGTAATCCAGTTTTCTGGTTTGGGAGAATATTCTTCCACAGATTTACCAAAGGTCCTAGCTGGTAAGACTGCTTCAGCCTCTGTTGGTCTGTACGATCTAACCGAAAACATTTCAGGATCTTCCGTTTCCAAGGATGTTGAAACCATGTTGCAAATGGTTTACCTACGATTTGTTAGGCCCCGGTTCGATTTGGATGGATACAATGTAATTATGCAAAACGTCAGAAATTATCAGGTAAGAAGGAGCGAGATACTTGGTGAAAAAATGGCAGATAGTACCACAGTTACCCTCTATGGAAGAAATCATCCCAAATATCGATTATTTGACGATGCCTATATCAACGATATTTCTTTTGATAAAATAAAGTCTATTTATAATAGACGGTTTGGCAATGCTGCGGATTTCGAGTTTTTTATAGTAGGCGATGTTAAAAAGGAGAATCTAAGGCCCTTATTGGAAAACTATATTGCCAGCATTCCCACTACCTCAGAAAGGGAATTGTGGAAGGACAATTCGGTTTCTTGGCTGAATGATACCATAGAGAAAGAGATCTACTTAAAGATGGAGGACCCAAAGAGTTCGGTAAGGATAGCCTATAAAAATAACTTTAGGTACAGTTTAAAAAATGCTATGATCGCCCGTGTTTTGGGTGATATCCTAACCTTGAGGTATACAGATACTCTCCGGGAGGAAGAAGGAGGGACTTATGGGGCAAGGGCCAATGCCAGTCTGTCCAAACGGCCAGTGCAGCAAGCGTCCATATCGGTAAACTTCGATTGCAATCCGGACAAGGTATCTACCTTAACGGCCATTGTACACGAGGAAATTGAAAAAATTGCGAATGGTGATATCAAGCAGTTGGATTTGGATAAAACACTTACCAATTATATAAAAGAAAGAAAACAGGAAAAGGATTATAATGATTTTGATATGAATTTATTGACCACATTTTATCGTGAGGGTTACGATATGGACCATCCTGGGAATTTCGAGGATATTGTAAACTCGATATCAAGGAAAGATGTCCAAAAGTTTACAAAAAAGCTGTTAAAAAAGGCGCAGTCGTATTCCATAGTATTTAAACCCTTAAAATCATAAGCCTTACGGTTAGTTTACTTTTTGTTTTCATAGATCCATTTCGCTCCCCAAATACAAACAGTAAAGGGCCGTTAATAACTCCCATATTTTTAAAACATAAAATGAAGAAAAGTATATTAGTAGCATTATTATTGAGTTCGTGGATTGTAAAGGCACAGATTTATGATCCGGTAAAATGGTCTACAACGGTAGAGAAAATCTCCAGTACGGAATACGAATTGATAGCAATGGCCAGTATAGATGGAGATTGGCATTTGTATTCCCAAGCGGTTCCGAATGACGGGCCTATACCTACTACCTTCTCTTTTGAGGGTAATGATAATTACCTCAAAAAGGGAAATACCAAGGAGGAGAACGGCCAAATTATCAATGACCCCATTTTTAATATGGAAATTAAATACTTTGTTACCAAAGTATCCTTTAAACAGCGGATCAGGTTAAAGAATACAAAAGCCTTCCATGTTAATGCTGTGGTTGAGTATATGGTTTGCAATGACACAAAATGCTTGCCACCAAAAGAAGTGGAGCTTGTTTTTGAAATAAATTAGGTAGTTATTTTGATTTCGGTCCGTTCAATTCAGAGATAATTCATTAGTTGTTGTCAACTATGTTACAAAATATGGGAAGAATAAAAAAAAAGGTATTGTTTGTGTTACTATTTGGTACCTGGTTAATGAGTGCACAGTTACCTAGTCCGGTAAAATGGACAACGTCCATAGAAAAAATATCCGGCACGGAATATAAGTTGATTGCGAGGGCATCCATTGAAAAGGGATATCATTTGTACTCACAGGAAGTGCCTGACGATGGCCCTATTCCAACAACTATTACCTTCGATGCCAATGGGGCTTTTAACCTATTGGGAAATACCACCGAAAATGAGGGATCCACTGCAGATGACCCCGTTTTTGGAATGCCCATTAAATTTTTTGAGGATGAGACTACTTTTGAACAAAGAATCGAGGTCTTAAAAGAATTGTTGGAAATTGAGGCATTTGTGGAATTTATGGTCTGTGACGAGGTTAAATGTCTGCCTGCTCAGGAGATAAACCTGGTATTTAGGTTTCAGGGAGTTAATGAAAAAGAAGTAGTTGCTGAACCAGAAATATCAAGGGAAGATGTTGCCAAAAAATCGAATACGGAGTTTGGGGAACCAATGGGAGCCAATTCAGAGTGGGGCGTTTGGTATATTTTTATAATTGCATTCTTGTCCGGTTTTGCAGCTTTACTAACACCATGTGTGTTCCCAATGATTCCCATGACGGTAAGTTTTTTTACAAAACAGAGTAAAACTAGGGCGTCGGGCATCAAAAATGCGATTATTTATGGGCTATGCATAATTGTAATCTACGTATTATTGGGAACGGGGGTAACCGCTATTTTTGGTGCGGATGCTTTAAATGCCCTAGCGACCAATGTTTGGTTCAATCTTATTTTCTTTGTGCTTTTAATCATTTTTGCGGTATCCTTCCTAGGTGCCTTCGAAATAATGTTGCCACATTCATGGGTTAACAAAGTAGACTCGCAGACCAATAGAGGCGGGTTGGTTGGAATTTTCTTTATGGCCTTGGCCTTGGCAGTGGTCTCCTTTTCATGCACCGGCCCTATTGTCGGAACTTTGTTGGTGGAAGCTGCTTCCAAAGGAGGAATGGCACCCATAATTGGCATGTTGGGATTTTCCTCGGCCATAGCTTTACCCTTTGCTTTATTTGCCGCATTTCCCGGCTGGATGAACTCCCTGCCAAAGTCGGGAGCTTGGTTAAATACGGTAAAAGTGGTCCTCGGGTTTTTGGAACTTGCCCTGGCATTCAAATTTTTATCCCAGGCAGATTTGGTATTGCAGCTCCATTTGTTGGAACGGGAAGTCTTTATAGCTATTTGGATTGCTATTTTTGGGACTTTGGCATTGTACTTATTTGGAAAAATACAATTGTCGCACGACTCACAGCTTTCCCATATCTCTGTGGGGCGATTAGGCATGGGGCTTGTGGTACTGGCCTTTACCATTTATATGGTCCCTGGACTTTGGGGTGCCCCGTTAAATATTATTAGCGCGTTTCCCCCACCAATGGAATATAGTGAATCGCCTTATGGGGTAGGGTATTCCAAAATGGGTATTTCATACACCAATACCGATGATGATGAACTACCGGAGGGTGGCCACCTCTTGGCACCACATGATATTCTTGCCTTCAACGACTACGACAGTGGATTGGCTTACGCTAAAGAAGTGGGAAAACCTATATTGTTGGATTTTACGGGTTGGGCCTGTGTAAATTGTAGGAAGATGGAACAAAATGTGTGGCCCAAACCGGAGGTCTTGAATGCTTTAAAAAATGATGTGGTACTTATTTCCCTTTATGTGGATGATAAACGTAGTTTGGAAGGAGATGAAATTGTAGCATCCAAATTAAGGCCTGGAAAAAAATTAAAGTACATAGGACAAAAATGGAGCGAATTACAGATAGTCCGCTATAAATCCAATTCCCAACCCTTTTACGTACTCATGGACCACGATGAAAATAATTTGTCCGAACCAGTAGGCTATAAGCCCGATGCAGTGGAATATCACAGGTGGTTGAAGGAAGGTGTTGCACAGTTTAATCAATAGATAAAATTTAGATTGCCAATGCACAATTATCTCAAAATAATGGATGAATTGAAATTAAGGACCGATTTGGAGGCCTATTTTCAAACTTATGCAGAGGGAGTTATAGGTAATGGCCATACCTTTAAAAATAGTTACGGTTTACAAAGAATGGTCTATGCGGACTGGGTGGCAAGTGGCCGTTTGTACGCCCCCATAGAAAACATCTTGCGAGAAAAAATTGGCCCAATGGTGGCCAATACCCATTCTTTTTCCAGTGAAACAGGCAAGGCAACTACCTACGCTTATAAATATGCCAGACAGATTATTAAGAATCACGTACATGCCGATAAAAATGATGTATTGGTAACAGCTAATACAGGAATGACTGGAGTATTGTCTCATTTGCAGCGTATAATGGGCCTACGCTTTCCTAATGTATGGGACGTCAAGGCGAACTTGCAGGAAAGGGACAGACCTGTGGTCTTCATCTCACATATGGAGCATCATTCCAATCACGTGCCATGGCTAGAGACCATTGCCGATGTAGTGATTTTGGAGAGCAATGATAAAAAGTTGATATGTCCACATGCCTTGGAATCGGCATTGAAACAATATAGCAATAGAAGGACAAAAATTGGTTCGTTTACGGCCTGCTCCAATGTTACCGGAATTATTACCCCTTTTTACGAACTAGCAAGAATCATGCATAGACATGGCGGTAAATGTTTTGTTGATTTTGCGGCATCGGCGCCTTATGTGGATATTAATATGCATCCTGAAGATGACGAAGGGCGGTTGGATGCTATTTTCTTTTCTCCGCATAAGTTTTTAGGTGGACCAGGAACCTGTGGCGTATTGGTGTTCAATAGGGATTTATACAATACCCAATGCCCCGATGTTCCGGGAGGGGGTAATGTACAATGGACCAATCCTTGGGGGGATTATGCTTATTTTACTGATATAGAGGTACGCGAGGATGGGGGGACCCCGGGATTTTTACAGGTCATGAGAGCAGCCTTGGCCATTCGTCTAAAGGATAAAATGGGGACCGATAAAATAGAGCAACGGGAAAAGGAACTACTTTCATTATGTTTTCACCAATTGCGCCAAATCCCCAATTTGTATATTTTGGGGAGTACGGAAGAAAAGCGCATTGGCTGTATATCCTTTACAATAAAGAATATACATTACAACTTGATAGTAAGGCTGTTGAACGATCGCTTCGGGATACAGTTACGGGGCGGTTGGTCCTGTGCGAGTACCTACGGTCATTATCTTTTTGATTTTGATAAGGATAGGTCGGGCAAAATGGTGGACGGCCTTAAGAAAAGGGATTTGACCCATAAACCTGGTTGGGTACGCCTATCCTTACATCCCATAACTACCAATAGGGAATTGTTCTTTATTTGTGATGCCATTAAGCAGGTTGCCCAATACAGTGAAGTTTGGGGCCGGGACTATAGTTATAATAGGGCTACCAACGAATTTGAACACATGGATGGGGACCTTGGGATTGTTCAACATACCAAGGATTGGTTTGTTATCTGAGCTTGGGGCGATTTCCCTTTATAACTTATGGATTTTTGTGAAGTCGGAACAACTGTCATTTCTTTTCCGTAAATTTTGTATAAGGCATTTTACTTATTGCCAAACTTGGCGAAGTCTATATGCCTTTTGTTCCTTTTTGGAAAACTGAAAGCAAATATAAATTTTAAAGATTGATCTTTATTAAAACAACGTGATAATCAAAAGATCCTTTGCCATATAACAAATTGTGTAAAATGGGGAAAGTGGCTTAAAGCTTGTCAAAGTAAATAATGGATCAATCCCAAAAGTTGTGTGTGAATTACAAAAAAATATAATTTACTATTTAAAGTTTGTGTCCTGTTCATTTTTTGCATCGCCCAAATGCGTAGCATTCATGAATACCATTAAAAACCAATAGACCAGCCGATGAATAAAAAACGACCAGGGCCGAATAACCAAGGTACGGTGTACCTTGGTTAGGAGGAGCCAGCTGTAGCCATGGCCAAGCTGATTTTAAATTTCTTTAAATCTACGCACTTTCCACGGCCCCGGCGTCCAGGCCGCTTTCACTTGGGTGAAATGCTCTATGGACGCCTACCTGAAACCAATGTGGAAACTACTTGATTTAATACGAAATTGAAAATAGGCCGGTCCTTTCGTTTCGTCAACCTTCATGTGGGGATAAGTCATTTTCCGTTATTATAAACCTTTGGACATTGCCCTCAAGGTCTATCGTTTGGTCGTTCTTCTTCCGTCGTGGAGATGGCTTGGCCGTTAAGAATTATTGAAGCCTTGGAAATAATTTAGGCCATGGCATCGGTCCTTAAAATCCAGAGATTTTAGGGACCACCTAGCTAAGAAGGGTCTTGTCTCCTGCCTGCCGGAAGGCAGGTTTGTTTTGCTCATGGCTGGTTATTTTCCTAATTATGTATTCTTGAACCTGCGGTTTCGTTTTATTCATTGCCTTTTCATTTTATAATAAGGTATTCATGAACCTCCTGCGTCGGTTTCATTGGACAAGCAAAGAAATCGAAGATTCACGAAAACCATTAAAAAACATAAAAACCACTTGAGTAAAATGAAAGAATAATTTAATCATTGGTTTTAATAAATTGCTCCTCTTAATTAAAACTATTGATTAAAAAACACGACTGATCAAATTATTCCTAACTTTTTGATAAACACAACAATTGGTCATGATCCTAAATAATTCTCTGGACTGAAAACCGATATCCTTGGTTCCAATAAATATACTGGGTTGCCTAGGTATTATGATTGGAAGTATCTCTAAATTATAAGGCATTTTGCAAAACGATCCTCAAGAATACAATCCGCAATGGATGGTTCAACACTTTTTACCTTAAAATTGACCTTCTTGGCCTTGGCTGATCTTACTTTTTTCCAAATTGTGAATGGAGTCCATATCCAATGAACGTGTTTTTTTTGAAATATACATCCCATGAAGGATTACGAAGATGGTGCCTCCTGCAAAACAAAGATTCAATACGAGTATTATGCTTATGATCTGTGACATGATATAGGGTTTTTGGGTGTTATACAAATGTCGAAAATAGGGGAAGCTGGGTGTTATACAATTTTTAAAATAGGTTATATAATTATTCTAAAATGGACCGTTTAAAAACTGTAAAGACTATTCTGTTTGGTATAAATAAAAGTCAGTTTAAAGGCTATGGCCGTAATTCCATTTTAATTTTGAATGAAGATAGGGAGTATATACAGTGGTTGGATATGGAAATGTATAAATGGTAACATTTCCTGCACAATCGGTTTGAATGAATATGGCGTTTCCATGGACAACACCATGCCACTGATGGTGTTCCGGCAGTAAATGGAACCGTTGACCTATCTAGTTGAACACTACCCAAGTATTGGTAGAATTGTGTTTTCCTTCTATCACAATTTTATAAAATCGGGAAGGAAATTTACGTAAATCTATTTTTGTACTATTACGGCTCCCTTTTACTGTTTTAACCAATTTAAAATGGTCGTAATTACCATTTTTAAAACCATTTTCCGTACTTAGATAAATTTTAAGTTCTTTATCCCTATTATAATTCCTCCAGTTAAGGGTTAAGTCGTTGCCTTGAACACTCGCCTTTAAATTACTCACCGAAAGTGGTCCGGTAATGGAGACCCCGTCAATTTCAAACGCCCTGTTACGCTCGGGGTTGATTTCCAAACTTCTGAGCATCGCCGGCAAAATATCAACTATACCTGGGGTTTCGTTTTTAAAATAGTCATTTAAATTATCGGCGTTGGTAATGATCCAGGTCAGGCGTTCCCTGTCGGATTGTCCACCATGCCCTTTGCCCGTTTCCTTGTTCCTGCCATGATCTGTAGTGATGAATATCTGCCAATCTTCGCCATATTTCCCTCGTCTAAATTCCATTGCCTTGTATATACGCCCTATTTGTTTGTCCATTATGGTAATGGCATTGTGAAATTGTTCGCTATCCCCGTAACGGTGCCCCATATCATCTGTATATTCAAGATACACCCATGAAAGATCTGGACTTTCCTCTATTATATACCTGGCGGCTTCATCAACTACCATTTCATCTATTTTATGGATGTAAAGCCGGTCTTCGTCATGTGGAAAATTTATGGTGTCCAATTCAAAGCCATCAAAATGATAGTTTAATTTCAGGTAATTGGTTTGAGGAAGGCTCTCCCCAATTAATTTTGTTCTATTGTCCAACCATGTAGAGAATATAGCTGTTTTTAATTCTGGCCTGCTCTCTTTGGCATATCTGAAAATTGTCCAATAATTGTAATTGGGATCTTCGATACTGTTGCCCCACACATTGTGTTTATTGGCCCAAGTACCGGTTAACAGACTGTTGTATCCTACGGCGGAAATAGTAGGAGTTTCAGAATAACTATCCTTAGTTCCTCCTACATAGGCACGGGTATATCCCCCTTTCTTGGCAATGGTATCGAGGTGGGGTGTTTCCACGTTTTCCAAAACATCAGCAGAGATACCATCAACTATAACAAACATTATTTTGGTGTTCTGTTTCTGTCCGAAGAGGGTGGAGTAGTAAATAAGGCTGATTAAAATGAGGCTATAAAGTTTCAAGGTACTGATTGTTTATTGGTTTTTCTCAAGGTGTATGATAGGTATAAATATACTTTTAATTTTACGGAATGTTATTTTGGATTGGAATTAATTTGTAGTGGATATTTTCTAAGATTGTATTGAATTTTCATGTCCATTACTTGGATTGCCCCGGCAATAAAAAGAATATAATCATGACTTACAATATTCAACTAAATGGGTTTGAAACTAAACGTGGGTTTCCCAATGGCTGTAGTCCCAATAAAAATTTGGAATTATTGGGTCAAATCGAATTTAGGGATACCGGCAATATTTCAGCTTGAGAATGGTAGGAGATGTATATGTTGTCCTTTACGGATTTTGAACCTTCTGAAACAACAGCCATGGTTTTGGGCTATCTGTTCAAAAATATTTTAAAAAGAAGTCAGATTGTTAATTTGTCATAGGTTAGGCGTCATGAAAAAATGTAAGGGGGAGTATGTGGATGTATCGGCAGTATCAATTTTATAGTACGGCAAGGTTGTTGTTTCGGGCTTTTAATGGCAAGTTTTTCCCAGCCAGTGATCCTTGGGTTTAAAGTGGTTTTTTTCATTTCTTCAACGCCCAACATTTTAAAATTCTATGTATGTTTGAATAAATATGTTGAACTATGGGTCTTAAAGTTGTTATGGGTACAATGATTGTTGTTGTATTTACGTTCCTTTCGTGTAAAATGGAAACGAAACCATCCCATGTGGGTTCGGCCGAAGTATCAAAAACAATTGCCCCGCCAAATATTATTTATATCCTTGCCGATGATTTGGGGTACGGGGATCTTAGTGTATATGGACAAAAAAAATTTAAAACCCCCAACATAGACAAGTTGGCTGCCGAGGGTATGCTTTTTACCCAACATTATTCTGGGAGTACTGTTTGCGCCCCCTCAAGATCGGCACTTATGACCGGTATGCATACGGGGCATACGGTGGTTAGGGGGAATCATGAGGTTAGGCCGGAAGGACAGTATCCCATTCCTGATAGCACCCTTACCATAGCCGAAGTCTTAAAGACAGTTGGTTATAGGACAGGGGCCTTTGGAAAATGGGGATTGGGATATCCTGGGTCTGAGGGTGATCCCAATAACCAAGGATTTGACACCTTTTATGGCTATAATTGTCAACGATTAGGGCATAATTACTATCCTTATCATTTATGGTCCAATCAAGACTCGATAGTGCTTCCGGAGAATTCGGGCAAGAAAAAAGGTATTTATGCTCCAGATCTCATCCATGAAAAGACCTTGCAATTTATTGAAGAGAATAAGGATAGACCTTTTTTTGCCTATATTCCTTCGATAATTCCCCATGCAGAATTAATTGCACCTCCGGAAATACAAAATAAATTTAGTGGTAAATACTTACCTGAAAAAATATACAAAGGAGCCGATGGGGGTCCAACTTTTAAATTGGGGGGTTACGGTTCCCAACCCGAATCGCATGCCGCTTTCGCAGCTATGGTGAGTATCTTGGACGAACAGGTAGGTGAAATTGTTAAGAAGGTCGAGGATTTGGGAATTGCGGATAATACCCTTATAATCTTTACCTCCGACAATGGTCCGCATCTAGAGGGAGGGGCGGATCCTGATTATTTTGACAGTAATGGTCCTTTAAAAGGATATAAAAGAGACTTGTACGAAGGGGGAATTCGTGTCCCCATGATGGTAAAATGGCCCACAAGAATCAAACCGGGAACTATCACCGAGCATGTTTCCGCATTTTGGGATGTCTTTCCCACTTTGGCTGAAATAGCGGGGGTAAAGGATACTCCAGGTTTGGACGGGATTTCCTTATTGCCCACCTTGCTAGGTAAATCCGCTGAGCAGAAAGCGCACGGGTATCTGTATTGGGAGTTTCATGAAAAAGGGGGTAGACAAGCGGTACGAATGGGAGACTGGAAGGCGGTAAAGTACAATGTACTACAGAATCCTGATGCCCGGATAGAGCTATATGATCTTTCCAAGGACATTGGCGAGGAGAATAATGTGGCGGCCGATTTTCCTGAGATTGTGGCTAGGATTGAAAGGATTTTGGAAAATGCCAGGACTCCTTCAGAAGTATTCCTATTTGGAAAATCATAATATGGAAGTGGTAGGTAGCCGTGTCCCTTCAATTTAATTGTGGATTGATTTATTTGCCCACCGCTGTTGAAACATAGACCTGCCGGGGCGGTATCCTACATTTGGTCCAATAGCCATAACTTTATTTTGATAGCATAGGACATCAATTTATTGAAAAAAAATCTCCAAGCTTGTTTTATACTCTTAAAATTGGTGTAATTTTGGCGGACTATCATTCTGTTTGTACAGATAATGGGGTATTAGCTCAGTTGGTTTAGAGCGCTGCCTTGACAGGGCAGAGGTCACTGGTTCGAATCCAGTATGTCCCACAAAAACACCTCGATTTTATAGGTTACAATAAATCGAGTATTCTTTCCAAAGCCATGCCTCTTGATCCTTTTATCAAGATAGTACCATTTTTTAGGGTGTTGGTATTGAGAATTTCCTTAAGATGGTCAAAGGATTTATATTTGTTAAGGTCGTTTTTTGTCTTGAAAAAGTTTTCCCCAATTAAAAACACATGGTCTAAATTCATTTGGGTGACTATATTGGCAATTTCCTGATGTTCTTTTTCCGCTGTATTTCCCAATTCGAACATGTCTCCTAAGAACGCAACCTTATTGTCCGCTTTCAATTGCTGAAAGTTGTCCAATGCGGCCTTCATACTTGTAGGGTTGGCATTATACGCATCCAGGATTATATGGTGGCCGTTTTTGTCTATTATTTGGGAACGATTATTTTGGGGAACGTAATTTTCAATCCCTTTTTTTATTTCATCCAGCGCAACGTTAAAGTATTTTCCAATTAAAATTGCGGCACAGCAATTGGTGAAATTATAACTGCCCACCAGTTGGGTTGTAATATGGACATCGCCAACGGCAATTTTAACAAATGGGTCGGCGCCTATAAATTTTATTTCAAAAAATTCGCTATTGTTTTGGCTATACCCGTATTTTTTTATGACCGTGGCCAGTTTTTCTTTCTGGATCGGGTCGTCTGCATTGTAAAAAATGGATCTGTCATGGCTTGTTAAAAAATTATACAGTTCACTTTTTCCTTTTATTACCCCCTCCTCACTTCCAAAACCTTCTAGATGAGCCTTCCCGAAATTGGTAATATACCCGTAATCCGGCATCGCCAGCTTACATAAGAAATCTATTTCCTTAAGATGGTTGGCACCCATTTCAACGATGGCCATTTCCGTATCCGGGCTTATGGTAAGCAGAGTTAAGGGTACACCAATATGATTGTTTAGATTTCCCTTGGTGGCAATAGTCTTATATTTTTTGGATAGAACGGCGGTAATGAGCTCCTTGGTGGTGGTTTTGCCATTGCTTCCGGTAAGGCCGATTACCTTTGCTTTGCAATAATTTCGGTGATATTGGGATAGATTTTGTAGCGTTGTAAGTACATTTTCAACCAATATGGCCTTTTCGTGGCCTGCATATTCCTCTTCGTCGATTACGGCATATGCGGCGCCACTTTCCAGAGCCTGGAGGGCATAGGAGTTGCCATTGAAATTATCTCCCTTTAAAGCAAAAAATATGCAATTTGGACTTATTTTTCTAGTGTCTGTGCAGGCCTGTGGGAACTCCATAAAGAGTTGGTGCAGTTGTTCTATTGTCATAAATCTAAGATATAAAAAAAGCCCTTTTTAAAAAGGGCTTCTCTATATATTTATTTAGTTGTTGAACCTATTTGGCTTTCTTGCCTCTAGGGGTTTTGTTTTTTGTTTTGGATTTGGAACCTACTCTAGACATGGCGCATCTAAATCCTATATAGTCCGTTGCCATATATTGTGGTAAATACCTTCTTTGCGCTGGGTCCAACCAATAGGCCCTATCTCTCCAAGAACCTCCTTTGAAGACTCTGACCTCATCATTGATCAGTGAAGTTCTGTTATTGGATTTGTCATAAGCTCTCACAATATTGCCTGTAGAGTCTACCTGTACCTTGCTCACAGGAGCATCGTACATTTTTCTTTTGTTCTGTTCATCTTCGTCCTCTTCGTTAAACCTATCATAAAATCTGGTAGATCCCGGTTCACCGTCCCTATATCCACGATTGTCACTGGATGAGAAGTTGGTTCTCAAGAAGGTTTCCTCTTCATCAATTGGTACCATTTTTATTTCCCCTGGCAAGTTTACAGCTACTACTTTACCATTGGGTAGGGTGTCATACACAATAGAGTCGCGTATTACATTTACTTTTCCGTCTTTTCCAATGGCTGTTTTCATATAAACGTTTCCTCGGAAATAATTAAAGTCACTAACTTCATCGTCTACTATAGGTCTATATACATCCGCAACCCATTCGGCTACGTTTCCTGCCATATCATATAATCCAAAATCATTGGGCTTGTACGATTTAACTTCCGCAGTAATATCTGCTCCGTCATCGGACCATCCTGCAATTCCACCGTAATCTCCTTTTCCTTGTTTAAAGTTGGCCAATTGATCTCCTCTACCAACTCTTTGACCGTTTCTTGTATAATCTCCTTCCCAAGGATATTTTTTTCTACCTCTATAGTTATTGTATTCCCTACTACCAATCTGAGCCTGGGCCGCATATTCCCATTCCGTTTCTGTAGGCAATCTATATTCAGGTAAGATGATCCCTGAGCTTCTTTTGGCAAAGACAGAAACTGAATCTTTTTTCTTCTTTCCCTGTAAGGAGTCTATCTGTCCGTTGTATACAGATTCCGGTCTATTTAAATACGCTTCTGTGCTAAAGCCACCTTCTGCTTCACCATTAATTACTTTGTATTTGGCTTCCTCAGAAAGATAGCCTTCCCTTTCCAGCATTACCTCATTAACACGGTCTGTTCTCCATTCGGCAAATTGGGTAGCTTGTATCCAATTAACACCAACCACGGGATATTCCGCATAAGCTGGATGGCGCAAATAGTTATTCGTCATAGTTTCGTTGAATCCCAACCTGTTTCTCCAAACCAATGTATCAGGCAATGCACCAGTGTAAATATGTACATATTTTGGGTTTTCTGGAGGGTAAACACTCTTCAGGTAATCCAAATATTCCAAATACATTACGTTTGTAACTTCGGTCTCATCCATATAGAAAGACTGCACGTGCTGGGAGGTAGGGGTGTTGTTCCATTCGTGCATCACATCATCTTGAACCTGACCTTTTGTAAAGGTACCACCTTCTACAAACACTAAACCAGGGGCAGTTTCCTGCTCTTTAAAGTCTGAATTGTACTGAAATCCACCTTCCTTGGCGTTAATATTCCAGCCTGTAGCCCTTGAAACATTTTTAGAGGATGATGAGTTTTTACAGCTTGAAAAACCACCAGCTACTATAGCGCAAGAGAGTACAACTTTGATGAATTGTTTTTTCATAATTAGGACTTGAGTTCAAAAGACAAACTTCTTTTTAAAGGAGTTTGCGATTCATATTTTATTAATATTTTATGTCGCTTTCGGCATTTAGAACGATGATTAAGGCATAATATTTTGTTAAATGAAAAAAAATTGATCATTTATTTAACATGCAAAGAGCATCGCTTAACATGAATAACGACTTAAAATTTAATATAGTATGGTTAATTGATAATTCTTTGAAAAATATCAAGTGAAATCCATCACAATGATACAATATAGTACATTGATCATTCTTATGTATAGTATGATATTGTAAAATGAGTTTAAATCCCGATTTTTTTAATGGATTATATAAGATATTCAGAAAAAGGACGTTTGACTATAATGAACCGGGATAATTTTATTTGGGTTCTTTTGGATGACTATGGAAACCAAATCTTAATTTTAACAAGTAAAAATGAAAAAATTATCAATACTTTTCTTGCTTTTCTTGGTGTTTAGAGTTGCTGCTCAGGAAGATAGGGTGATTACTACCGCTGTCCCATTTTTGACGATTGCTGCAGATGCCAGGGCATCAGGTATGGGGGATATGGGGGTTGCAACATCTACTGATGCTTTCTCCCAACAATGGAATCCGGCAAAATTTGCCTTCGCTGAAAGGAAAATGGGAATTGGATTGAGTTATACCCCTTATTTGGAAAGTATAATCACGGATATTGCCTTGTTGAGTGCAAACTTTCACAACAAGATCAACGATAGAAGTGCCTTTGCCTTTAGTATCAGATACTTTACCTTAGGGGAAATAGAACTTAGGCAATTTGCAGGGGACCAGGCAAGATTGGCCAAGCCCAACGAATTGGCTTTTGATGGTTCCTATTCTTTAAAACTTAGTGAAACATTTTCTATGGCAGTTAGCGGGCGATTTATTAGCTCAAACCTTAAATTGCCTGATAATGGTAGTGAGGATTCCAAGGCGGCAAGTTCATTTGCTGTGGATGTTTCCGCTTACTATCGCTCTAGGGAAATTGCTTATAATAGTTTTGATGGCCGATGGAGGGCCGGCTTCAATATTTCAAATTTAGGGAGCAAGATAAAGTATGACGATGCTGGGCAGGAAAATTTCCTTCCTACCAATTTGAAAGCTGGTTTTGGCTTCGATTTTATTTTGGACCAGGATAATGTGCTTGGACTTACCACTGAATTTAATAAACTATTGGTGCCTACCCCGCAGGATTATAATGAGGACGGGGTAATTGATGGAACGGATAATGACGAGTATCAACAGACCACTTTTTTTGAAGGGGTCTTTAAATCATTTGGCGATGCACCTGATGGTTTTAGTGAGGAGTTGAAGGAATTTACTTGGGCACTGGGTGCAGAATATACCTACCAAAATGCTTTTATGTTAAGAACGGGATATTTTAATGAGAGCGATTTAAAGGGGTCAAGAAAATTTTTCACCTTGGGCGCCGGTTTTAGATTTAAGTCGGCCCAGGTAGACCTGTCTTATTTGTTCTCAACTTCACAGGTCAGAAACCCTTTGGAGAATACACTTAGGTTTTCGCTCACATTCAATTTAGGAGAAGAATTCTTGAACGATTAAGTTGCTATAAATCATATAGTTTATAAACAAAACCTGCCTTCAAGCAGGTTTTGTTTATTTTTACTAAATTCTATAATGCTAAATATCTATGAAACTACGTAAGATCGGGTTTGATCTCATGGTCTATGAATCTGTGGACGAGCTGGAAAAGGAGGATCAAATCTTAATGATCGAAGCAGTGAAGGCGAGAAATAACGCCTATTCTCCTTATTCAAAATTCAATGTTGGGGCAGCAGTTTTATTGGATAATGATGAAATTGTAATTGGCAACAATCAGGAAAATGCCTCGTATCCCTCCGGTTTGTGCGCGGAAAGGGTAGCTATATTTTATGCTTCTGCCAAATTTCCAGGTATTGGTATCAAGGCCATTGCCATAAGTGCCACTTCCAAAAATTTTGTGGTGGATAAGCCCGCCGCTCCTTGCGGTAATTGCAGACAGTCTATTTCGGAATATGAAATAAAACAACTTCGGCCTATATCTATAATTATGTCCGGGGAAACCGGAGAGATTTTAAAATGTAAGTCTGTTTCCGATATTCTGCCGTTGGCCTTTAGTAGTGCATTCCTTGGGTAGGAGACGAAGATAAAACATTATAACTTTAGCCTATTGGTATTTCCCAATTATTCCCTTTTTTGTTTTTTATAATCCCTTTGTAGGAAGCTTTTGATTTAATTTTTTTTCCTATTGATTTATATATGTATTTTTGTTTTCCGTTTCTGTCTTAAACTTGTTTTTGTTCGGAGCGTATTACTACATAAATTATCAATTAATGGAAAAAATAACCAAAGAGGTCTACCTTAAATGGTATGAGGACATGTTGTTCTGGAGAAAGTTTGAAGATAAACTGGCTGCAGTCTATATTCAGCAAAAAGTTCGTGGATTTTTACATCTTTATAATGGGCAGGAAGCGGTTCTTGCGGGAGCATTACATGCAATGGATCTTAGCAAGGATAGAATGATTACTGCTTATAGGAATCACGTTCAGCCAATAGGTATGGGGGTTGATCCCAAAAAAGTTATGGCAGAGCTCTATGGTAAAGTTACGGGAACCTCAAAGGGAATGGGGGGTTCCATGCATATTTTTTCCAAAGAGCATCGTTTTTATGGCGGTCATGGTATTGTTGGTGGCCAGATTCCCTTGGGAGCTGGATTGGCTTTTGCAGACAAGTATTTTAAAAGGGATGCTGTAACACTATGCTATATGGGAGATGGTGCCGTTAGACAGGGATCGCTCCATGAAAGCTTTAACTTGGCAATGCTTTGGCAATTGCCAGTTGTTTTTGTTTGTGAAAACAATGGTTATGCCATGGGTACATCGGTGGCCAGAACCTCCCATTCAACGGAGATTTGGAAGTTGGGATTGGGATATGAAATGCCATGTGGACCAGTAGATGGAATGGATCCGGTAACGGTTGCCAAAGAGATGAGTAAGGCTATAGAGCGTGCCAGATCCGGAGGCGGTCCTACATTTCTGGAAATGAAAACCTACAGGTATAGAGGTCACTCCATGTCCGATGCCCAGCATTATAGGACTAAGGAAGAGGTAGAAGAGTACAAGAAGATCGACCCGATATCGCAAGTGTTGGCTATTATTAAGGAAAACAAATATGCCACGGATGCTCAGATAAAAGAGATAGATACCCGAGTTAAAAAGTTGGTTTCGGAGTGTGAAAAATTTGCAGAGGAATCGGATTATCCTCCTATAAATCAATTATATGATATGGTATACGATCAAGAGGACTATCCATTTGTAAAACATAAAATATAGGTAAATGGCAGAGGTAATAAATATGCCAAGACTTAGCGATACCATGGAAGAAGGGACCGTTGCTAAGTGGCTAAAACAAGTAGGCGACAAGATAGAAGAAGGTGATATTTTGGCGGAAATTGAAACCGACAAAGCCACCATGGAGTTCGAATCTTTTAATGAAGGAACTTTATTATATATAGGTATTAAGGAAGGTGATACGGCCCCAGTGGATTCACTTTTGGCCATAATTGGTGAAAAAGGTGAGGATGTCTCCGAGTTGATAAATGGTGCAAATTCTGATGCCAAGGAGGCAAAACAGGATGAGGCTGTTGACAAGAAGGAGGAAAAGGAAGCCCCTAAGTCTACAGGAGCCACTATCCCGGAAGGTGTCGAAATTGTAAAGATGCCCCGTCTAAGTGATACTATGGAGGAAGGTACTGTGGCAACATGGTTGAAAAAAGTTGGGGATGAGGTTGAAGAAGGGGACATTCTTGCCGAAATTGAAACCGATAAGGCCACCATGGAGTTTGAATCTTTTTATTCAGGAATCCTTTTATATGTTGGAATCAAGGAAGGGGAAACAGCCCCGGTAGATTCTGTGCTTGCCGTAATTGGTCCAAAAGGAACAGATGTTGATGCTGTATTAAGTGCAGGATCAGATTCCGCTCCGGTAGAAGAAAATACTGCCAAGGAAACTAAGCAGGATGAAACTCCTTCCAATAGCGGCCAGGAATCGGCACCTATAACCGCTAATGATGGTCAAAGAATTTTTGCTTCCCCATTGGCCAAGAAAATTGCCAGGGATAAAGGAATAAACCTAGCGGATGTAAAAGGTAGTGGTGATCAAGGAAGAATTATAAAGAAAGACATAGAGGATTATCAGCCAAATCAAAAAGCTGCAGGGAAAGCGCTTCCTGCCCAGGAAAAAGCTTCCTCTCCACAAGCTGCTGTTGCGGCCCCAATTAATTTGCCGGTAGGGCAAGAGGGGACTGAGGAAGTGAAAAATTCTCAAATGCGCAAGGTTATAGCCAAGCGTTTGGGGGAATCGAAGTTTTCCGCGCCACATTACTATTTGACGATAGAGGTTGATATGGATTATGCCAAGGTTTCAAGAGAGCAGATCAATGGTTTGCCAGACACCAAGGTATCCTTTAACGATATGGTAGTTAAGGCTTGTGCTATGGCGTTAAAAAAGCATCCACAGGTAAATACCTCATGGAACAATGAGACTACCAGATATAATCATCATATCCATATTGGGGTAGCCGTTGCGGTTGATGAAGGCCTTTTGGTACCTGTGCTTAAATTTGCAGATCAAATGACATTGACCCAAATAGGGGCCTCCGTGAAGGATTTGGCAGGAAAGGCAAGAAATAAGAAAATAAGTCCAGCGGAAATGGAGGGCAGTACTTTTACCGTCTCCAATCTTGGAATGTTTGGAATTTCTGAATTTACTTCTATTATTAACCAGCCCAATTCTGCAATACTATCAGTAGGGGCAATTGTCCAAAAACCAGTGGTCAAAAATGGTCAGATAGTGGTAGGCAATACGATGAAAGTAACCTTGGCCTGCGATCACCGAACCGTGGATGGAGCTACGGGAGCTCAGTTTTTGCAGACACTTAGGGCGTATTTGGAGAACCCGGTTACCATGTTGGCTTAAATTTATTATTTTAAACAATTATATAAAAAGCATCCTGATTTTCAGGATGCTTTTTTAACTTTAAGTCCTTTCTGGTCTAGAGGGTTATAGGTATGCTTCCAAAGGATTCATAATTAATCATGACCTTTATGTAAAAATGGGAATAAAATACAATTCGTTTATATGACAAATAAAAATCAATTTATGAAAAACATTATAGGTCTAGCCATATTATCAATCGCATTGGGTTGTGGTGGCGCTAAAATAGATGAGTCGGTTGGTTCGGCAACAGGGACCAATGGTTCCGGTGCAATTGCCAAGGATGCCTCCGCAGTTCAGGGTAGCAAGGGAGTTTCTTCGGTAGTTTCAGTTTTTTCCACAGAAAAAAAGGTTGGGGAAATAATTTCCTATTTGGCTTCCGATGAACTAAAGGGGCGTGAAGCCGGTAGTGAAGGAATAGAAATGGCAGCCGGATATATAGAAAACATTTTTAAAAGTAATGGAATTGATCCCTTCTTTAAAAATTACAGGGATACGTTGGCCAATTTTGAAAAACCGGCATACAATATAGTTGGATTTATTGAAGGAACGGACAAACATTTGAAAAACGAGTTTGTTATAATCGGCGCCCATTATGACCATATTGGTTCTGCTGATGCGGTCGCCAATGATCATATTGCCAATGGGGCCAATGACAATGCCTCCGGTACAACCGCGGTTTTGGAATTTGCACGGTATTTTGGGAAGTTAAAGAATAATAAACGGAGTGTAATTTTTGCCTTGTTCAGTGCAGAGGAAAAGGGTTTATTGGGATCCAAACACTTGGCAAAACGGCTAAAGGACCAAAATTTGGATCTCTATACCATGCTGAATTTTGAAATGGTGGGGGTTCCCTTGGTGGGGAAAGATTATTTTATGTATGTAACGGGATATGAAGAATCCAATTTGGCGGATATTAGCAATACCTATGCCCAAGAAAAATTAGTTGGATTTCTCCCTACGGCAAAGGAATACAATCTGTTTAAAAGATCGGATAACTATCCATTTCATTTGGAGTTTGGAGTTCCTTCCCAAACCTTTTGTACCTTCGATTTTACCAATTTCGACCACTATCATAAGGTAGGCGACGAGGTCTCTATAATGGATTTTGGACATATGGCCTTATTGGTAAATAAGACCATTCCTGTTTTGGAAGGTATTATTAATGCCCCTAGGAGGGAGATAGAATATAACTAATGGCGAATATTATAATTACAGGTAGTAGTAGGGGGATTGGTTTTCAATTGGCACAGTTGTTTGCAAATGAAGGACATAAAGTGTTGGCACTATCTAGAAATAATGCCCCGATTGCCGCATTAAATCATCCTAATATCTCCAGTTTCCCCTTTGATTTGGGCAAAGGGTCCAATTATAACCAACTGGACGAGTTTCTTAAAAATAACTGGAAACAGGTCGATGTCCTTATAAACAACGCGGGTAAATTACTGAACAAACCTTTTTTGGAAACTTCCATGGAAGCATTTGAAGAGGTCTATAAAGTGAATGTTTTTGGAGTTGCCAATATCACCAAAAGAATTATTCCCTTAATGCCTAAAGAGGGTCATGTGGTTACTATTAGTTCCATGGGGGGAGTACAGGGTAGTGTGAAGTTTGCAGGCTTATCCGCCTATAGTTCCAGCAAAGGTGCCGTAATTACAATGACAGAATTGTGGGCAGAAGAATTTAAGGAAACGGGACCATCATTCAATGTATTGGCCTTGGGGGCGGTACAGACTGAAATGTTGGAGGAGGCTTTTCCTGGATATAAGGCTCCTACCACTGCTCTGGAAATGGCTACCTATATTAAGGACTTTGCACTTACCGGTCATAAACTTTACAATGGAAAATTACTACAGGTGTCCAACTCAACACCTTAATTCTTATAAAGCCAATGAAAGATTATAAGTGTGTTATTTTCGATTGTGATGGGGTATTGGTAGACAGTGAGCTGTTGGGGAACCAGGTATTTGTGGATATGGCCAATGAACATGGTGCTGGGATAGATATATCCTATGCCATGCGGCATTTTAAAGGTGGGTTTTTAAATGATAGTATTAAACAGCTAGAGACAATTTTACAAAAGGAATTGCCTTCGGGGTTTGAAAATGAATATAGGCAAAGGTCCTACGAGGTGTTTTCTACCCACTTGAAGCCTGTGGAAGGAGTTGAACAGGTCTTGAACAAATTGACAGTTCCATTTTGCGTTGCATCCAGTGGACCACAGGAAAAAATCAAAAGGAATTTGGCTACGGCCGGTCTGTCCTCTTATTTTAAAAACAATATCTTTAGTTGTTATGACATTGGAAAATGGAAGCCCGACCCAGCTATTTATTTACATGCGTCAAAAATCATGGGTTATGATCCAAACGAGTGCTTGGTGATAGAGGATTCCTTTAAGGGGGCTAAGGCAGCTACCTCAGGAGGATTTGATGTTTACGGCTATACGCTGTTGAACGAGGATCCCGATTTTGAGAATGAAGTGACCAAAACCTTTGAGGAAATGACCGAACTTATTTCCTTACTGAATTTAAAGTAGACCACTTCTTTTCATATTATTACGTCTTTGCGGGTTTGTTGCCCGAAATTAGGGTGGCTATTATCTTGGTTTGGGGGAACTGCTCCAGAATAATCTTGATAAAAACGGTTATTGGAATGGCCATGATCAATCCGGGTACTCCCCAAATATATCCCCATAGCATCAACATCACCAATACGGTAATGATATTTATGGAAAAAGATTTTCCCATAAATATGGGTTCCAGAATGGATCCAAACAACACCTGTACCCCGGTAATGGAAATCACAAAGAACAGGAGGGTACTTGTTGGTTCCAGTTCCACAAAGGCAAAAATGGCTAAAAGCACAACGGAAATAATGGAGCCGACCATCTGAACAAAATTGATGGCAAAGGCGAACAAGCCCCAAAATATTGGAAAGCTGACGTCGAAGAACACGCAGGCCAGCCCAATTCCGATTCCCGTAAAAAGACTAACCAAAAATTTGACTTTTATAAATTTAATTAGGTCTCTTTCAACTTTTACAAACGTTTTGACCGAGGTGTGCTTTTGTTTTAGTATGGTATTGTTCATTAATTTTTGAACGTTTATTGATTCTGCCAACCAAAGCACAACGAAAAACACGGTCATTAATATCATGGTGACCGTATTGCCAATAAAATCCAAGGTGGTCCCAAAATTCTTCATCATACTTTCCTTGGGAATAAAATTGTTGATGATGTTCTCCTCTTTGGAATAGGGTATTCCAAGATAATCTTCCATACCCAATAACAGGGCTTCCAATTTGGTCTCTGCTTTTTGGAAAAAGGCATTGTCTGCATTCAATATTTCCTTGCTAGTAAGTTGTATAAGTTCCCCGCCAATTTTTAAGGTGCCGATGAAAATGAGTATAACTATAACGATACTGACAGGTTTGGATACCTTCTTTTTGTTGAGCCAGCGCATGATGGGTAGGAACAACAATGCAATGAACATAGAGAAGATGAGGGGGATAAAAATAAATGAGAGAAGCTTTAGTAAGTAAAACACTAGGGGGATTACTATAATAAGCAATAACTTATTGGTGGTTCTTAACTCGTTCATAATTATAATAATAGTTTGTTTTTCGTTGTGTTCAACGGGAATGCAAAGTTAGTGGAAAGAAGTTGTCTTTAATCGTTAATAAAAGTGTAAATATTCTTAGGGATACATTTTTTTTTGGTTTCGTTAATTGTATTTTGTATTTAATTATTGGTTAAGGCATTAAGGAATCTTAAAATTTCTAATTTTGTTACTATGCAGGACACTTTGAATAAGTATCTTCCTGAACGGGCGGTAAGTTTAAGTATGGAGCTTATAAAGGAAAATGGAGTACATCTTAAGATTGTGAATCAGCGTGTTACCCGTCATGGTGACTATAGGAGGATGCCCAACGGATCCCATCAGATTACCGTGAACGCCACTCTAAATAAATATCGATTCTTGATTACTTTGGTTCATGAGATAGCCCATTTGGTTGCTTTTGAAAAATATGGACGTAAAATAAAACCACACGGATTGGAGTGGAAAAGAACATTTCAATTTCTAATGTTACCATTTTTAAGGCCTGAGGTTTTTCCAAACCATCTTTTACCCTTGTTGGCCAAGCATTTTAGAAACCCAAAAGCGAGTAGTGATACGGATGCTGGTCTGTCTTTGGCCCTGAAGCGTTTTGATGTACAGGATAGTGAAAAAACCTATATTTTTGAATTGCCCCACGGTAGTATTTTTAGGATATACAATGGAAAATTATTTCAAAAAAAGAATAAAAGGGTAAAGCGATACGAATGTATCGAAGTAGCTACTGGAAAGGTCTATCTATTTCAGCCCAATGCCGAGGTGGAGTTAATAAAAGATTAAGGGAAAACACTATGAATAAGAATTATTATGCAGTTTTGATGGCAGGTGGTTTAGGATCCAGATTTTGGCCAATAAGTACCACTGCGTATCCAAAACAGTTTCATGATATGTTGGGTACGGGCGATACCCTGATTCAAAAGACCTTTAAAAGGCTGGCGAAGTTTATCCCGATTGAAAATATTTTAATTTTGACCAATGAAAGATATAACGAATTGGTCTTGGAGCAATTACCGGAGGTTAAACAAGAACAAGTAGTTTTGGAGCCGACTATGCGCAATACGGCCCCATGTATATTATATGCAGCCTTAAAAATACAGAAAAAGAACCCGGATGCCGTTATGATGGTAGCTCCAAGTGACCATTGGATAGAGGACGAGGAAGCATTTGCCAAGGATGTTATAAGCTGCTTTGATAAGTGTGAAAAGGAAAAAGTCCTCTGCACTTTGGGAATAAAACCTACTTTTCCCAATACCGGCTTTGGGTATATAGAATTTGAAAAGAACGAAGGGGAACCATTAAAAAATGTTTTACAGTTTAGGGAGAAACCAGATTATGAAACGGCCAAGGGTTTCATAAAACAAGGTAATTTTTTGTGGAATGCCGGTATTTTTATGTGGAGCATAAAAACTATCGTGGATGCTTTTAAAAAATATCAACCAGAACAATACCATCTATTTATGAGCGGATGGAATTATTATAATACAGATCAGGAAAAGGCATTCATAAATGAAAATTACCCCAAGGCAGATAATGTTTCCATAGACTATGCCATTTTGGAACCATCCAATAATATTTATGTCCTTCCAGCCACTTTTGATTGGAACGATCTTGGTACATGGGGTTCTTTATACGATAAATTGGATAAGGACGATAATAACAACGCTTTGGTGAATTGTCAAGTTTTGGCGGAAGATGCCCACGGGAATATGATTCGATCCCCAAAAGGAAAAATTATCGTTATTGATGGATTAAAAGACTATATTGTAGTAGACAAGGAAGAGGTTTTGCTCATATATCCAAAATCCAAGGAACAGGATATTAAAAAGGTACTTGCGAAAATTAAAGATAAATTTGGAGATCAGCTGGCTTAATTATGGAGGAAAATTTAAATAAGGACCAGAATCAGGAATTTCCTGAGGGAAGTGGACAGGACATTAAAAGAGATTTTAGAGGTCTTTTGGAAGGTGTTAAAGTATTTTTGGCCGATCTACTGGATATACGCAAGAATACGGATCAGGAGGCCACCAAAGAATCCATTGTTGCGGATATTCCTTTTAAAGGCCATACTTCCTGGATTTTAATATGTTCCATTTTTATTGCATCGGTTGGCCTTAATGCCAATTCTACGGCGGTTGTTATTGGTGCCATGTTAATCTCACCTTTAATGGGCCCTATTTTGGGCATGGGGCTATCCTTGGCAATCAATGACATTGACACCCTGAGGCGTTCGCTCAAGAATTTTGCGGTTATGGTGGCCTTAAGTGTTATTACCGCTTTTTTATTCTTTTATTTATTTCCCTTAAGGGATGAGTCATCGGAGTTGCTGGCAAGGACCGCTCCGGATATTAGGGATGTGCTAATTGCTTTTTTTGGTGGATTGGCATTGGTGATTGCCCGGGCAAAAAAAGGGACCATTGCCAGTGTTATATATGGGGTAGCCATTGCAACAGCCTTGATGCCCCCTTTATGTACCGTTGGTTTTGGTTTGGCCATTGGGAATTTTAGCTATGCCACCGGGGCCATGTACCTCTTTACCATAAATACTATTTTTATTGCACTGGCCACGTTTTTGGTTATAAAATTATTGCGTTTTCCCATGGTGCGCTATGCCAATTCGCAACGTAGAAGATTTATAGCCAGAATGGCATCCATAGTGGCCATTTTGGTCATGATTCCTGCTGGATTTACCTTTTACGATGTGTTTCAAGAGTCCTTGTTTAAAAAGGAGGCCAAGCAATTTGTGACCAACAATATTGTCCCTTATGAATTACCGGGAGAGGGTCGTTATTTAGAGAATTTGACCGATATTCAATACAATCATGGCGTGGATGGGTTTATAGAATTGGTTTTTATGGGGAACGAAACTATCCCCGACAATGTTATTGCAACTTGGAATACGCAAAAGAACACTTTTGATAAGCTTAAAAATGTAGAATTAAAAATAGTACAGGGATCTAAAAATCAGGAGCTGGATCAAATGAAGTATGTGAGCGAACTATATGAATCCAAAAAGGCGGAACTGCTAAGTAAAGAGCAGCAGATTCAGGTGTTAAAGGAGGAGGTAGGTAAAATGAGCAAGATAGTTGAACAACAGATTCCTTTTCAGGAAATTAGTGCCGAAGCCAAGACCAATTATGAGAATTTAACCAGTTTGGGCTTTTCCTATACCATAACAACGGATTTTAATAAACTGGATACCATTCCTGTTTTTAATGTACAGTGGAAAAAGGGATTACCGGCACAACAAATAAAAACCGATTCCAAAAAACTAACGGATTGGTTGCGACTAAGGCTCAAGAATTCGAAGATTCAAGTACGGGAAGAACAGAGTTAGTTCCTCTCTTCTATATACATCTGTCGCACCTTTTTAAATAATTCCGAAGAATAGACGAAATCGGTTACGGCTTCGTTATCTGTTTTAAAAATTTCCTTATTGCTGCCTTCCCATTCCTTTAGGCCATTTTTAAGGAAAATTATCTTCTCTCCGATTTCCATGACAGAATTCATGTCATGGGTGTTGATTACCGTAGTAATATTGTATTCTTGGGTAATTTCGTGGATAAGATTGTCTATAAGGATGGCGGTTTTGGGATCCAGTCCCGAATTGGGTTCGTCACAAAATAAGTATTTTGGATTCATTACAATAGCCCTGGCTATGGCGACCCGCTTTTGCATTCCTCCCGATATTTCAGATGGATATTTGTTATTGGCATCAACAAGGTTTACCCGTTTTAGTACAAAATCTACCCGATCCTGCATTTCTGATTTCGATTGTTTGGTAAACATGCCCAGGGGAAACATAACATTGCCCTCTACGGTCATGGAGTCGAACAGCGCGCTACCTTGAAAAACCATTCCCATTTCCTGCCTTAAATTTCGCTGTTCACTGGCTGATAGTTCGGAATAGATTTTACCGTCGTAGCTAATAGTACCTTCATCTGGTGTAAAAAGACCTAAAAGACATTTTAAAAATACCGTTTTACCGGAGCCACTCTGTCCTATTATAAGATTGGTCTTGCCTTTTTCAAAATGGGAACTAATGCCTTTTAAAACATGACTTTCCCCAAAGGATTTGTGTATGTCGTCTACTTCTATCATTAGCCCAAAAGTAATTGCGTTAAAATATAATTTATAATGATGATCACAACACTTGTCCAAACAAAGGCTGTGGTGCTCGCCTTACCGACTTCCAAAGCCCCTCCCTTCATATAATACCCGTGAAAAGAAGGTATAGTGGCAATAATTAGTGCAAAAACTATCGATTTTATAAAGGAATAGGTGACATGGAAGGGAATAAAGTCCAATTGCAAACCTTCAACGAAGTCTGCACTGGAGCTAAACCCTCCAAAAACACCGGCTGTCCAACCTCCAAAGATACCCACATACATGGCTATGGCAATAACAAAAGGATAGAACAACATTGCTATTATTTTCGGAAAAACCAAATAGTTTAAAGAATTTACTCCCATAATCTCCAAGGCATCGATTTGTTCCGTTACCCTCATTGTTCCAATACTGGATGTGATATAGGATCCAACCTTACCGGCCATAATAATAGAGGTGAAGGTGGGGGCAAATTCAAGTATAACCGATTGCCTAGTAGCAAACCCAATAAGATTTCGGGGTATAAGTGGGTTGGTGATGTTCAGGGCCGTCTGTATGGAGACTACACCTCCGATGAAAAAGGAAATGAAAATAATAATGCCCATGGAACCATAAACCAGTTCGTCTATTTCCTTTAATATTAGAGTTTTCATAATGGACCATTTGGTGGGTTTTTTGAAAACTTCCTTGATCATTATAAAATAGCTGCCGATTGATGCTATATAATTCATTCAATATAAATTACTGCTTAGGAATGTAAAAATAACAATATTAAGAATCATTTAACTTCCAATTAAAATTTAAAGGTTTTATTTCTATATTTTTGTTGCTTTAAAAATAAAAAGAATGCAAAATAAGAGTCTGTTCCTATTGCTTTTAGTGCTGGTAATAGGATTTAAGCCAGTTGAGGTAAATGCCCAGAGAAAATCTAAAAAAAACAGGGTGGAAACCATGGTCAAAGCCGAGAATGTCACTGATCGGAATATTGCAACCACTCCTAAATTGGTAGTGGGCATTGTGGTAGATCAAATGCGGTATGATTATTTAACCCGTTTTTGGAACCAATTTGGAGATGGAGGATTTAAGCGTTTGGTAAATGATGGATTTAATTGCAAAAACAATCATTTTAATTATGCTCCAACAGTTACTGGTGCCGGTCACGCCTCGGTTTACACCGGAACAACACCATCTGTACATGGTATAATTGCAAATGATTGGTATGATAAATATGCGGATGAAAGTGTTTATTGCGCTGGGGATCCTAATTATAACTCTGTAGGGACGTCTTCCGATGCCGGAAAAATGTCCCCACATAGGATGCAGACGACGACCATCACGGACCAAGTTAGGTTGCACACCCAAATGCGTGGTAAGGTAATCGCCGTTGCCATTAAAGATAGAGGTGCCGTTCTGCCTGGAGGGCATACTGCCAATGCCGCATATTGGTTTGATGGCGGGTCCGCAGGTAATTGGATTACGAGCTCTTATTATATGGACAAATTGCCTAATTGGGTAAGTGAATTTAATGCACAAAAAAGTGTGGACAAATACAAAAAACCATGGACAACCCTTAAAGACATCAATAGCTATTTGGAAAGTGGTGAGGATAACAATAGTTACGAAGGGCTCTTTGAAGGTCAGGCCACACCTACCTTTCCCCATGATTTGGTGAGCCTGTGGGATAATAATGGCAAATATAGTATCTTGAAAAGTACACCTTATGGAAATAGCCTAACCACTGATTTTGCTTTGGAGGCAGTGGAAAAAGAGTCGCTTGGAACTGACAATAATACCGATTTTTTGGCAATTAGCTTTTCAAGTACGGATTATGTGGGACATAAATGGGGGGTAAATTCGAAGGAGGTAGAGGATACTTACCTGCGTTTGGACCAAGATTTAAAACGTCTTTTTGAGACCCTGGACAAGAAAGTGGGAACAGGGGAATATACCGTTTTCCTAACCGCAGATCATGCGGCTATTAATGTTCCGGCCTATCTTAGGGATCAGAAACTGCCAGCTAGCGTAGTGGAGTCAAAAAAATTGGATGACCGACTTACTGAATATTTGAAATATACCTATGGAACAACGGATATTGTGAAGAAGACTTCCAATAATCAGTTGTTTTTGGATTATAGGGTGATCAAGAGTTTGGATTTGGACATTGCAGATGTTGAGGAAGAGATGGCTTTGGAATTAATTCAATATGATGGTGTCTATAAGGTGTTTACCGCCAATCAGATGTGGCAGAATCAATATACCAGTGGTGTTCCTTATATAGTCCAAAACGGATTTAATCAAAAACGTTCAGGGGATGTGTTGATAGTATTCGATCCAGGAAGTGGAAAATATGGGGATACGGGGTCTACACATGGATCGCCATGGAACTATGATACCCATGCACCCTTGCTATTTTATGGTAAAGGCATTAAGAAGGGCAGCACGGTAAATAGGACAGAAATTCCGGACATAGCTCCCACAATAGCTGCCTTGATGGGAATGAACGCACCTTCAGGAACCAGTGGAGAGCCAATTGAGGAGGTAATGGAATAACAGTAAATTTATATAAATTCAATAAAAGCCAAATTTTTCTTACTGGAAGAGTTTGGCTTTTATTTTTCTCCATCGCAGCTGCCGAATAAACTTGCCTTCCTCGGCGCTTACCAGAAAATCTGTTTTTTCTTTCCGGGCCAAAAAATACCCTTGAAGATTGTCTGCAAATGCGCTCGGTTTTTTATGTTTCAAAGCCATTTTTATAGAAGCTATCAGGGTAATAAGTAGACCGTACCTCATACTGTACATGGCCTTCCCTTGTAGTAGTTTGGCCTTTTTGTTATAAGCATTTCCCAAGGGCCGTAAGTGTTTAACGTGCAAGTTGCTATCGGTATAGATGTTAAAACCGTTGTACTGGGCAAGTAGCTCGTCCACTGTATCCCACCCCATGGCAGTTTTGAGTCCGCCAATAGCATTAAAACATCTCTTGTTGTAAGCTTTAAAGGCACCACGTACGTGGTCTTTGTCCATAGGGTGATTTAATCTCCATTCGCCGTTTATGTCCTGTTCATATGCAAATCCACCTGCCATTCCAATTTTAGCGTCTGTTGTAAAAATGTTGGCTATTCTTTCGAAATAAGAATTGGGAAGAATTATATCGGCATCCAACTTCACAATAAAGTCATATTCGTCATCCAATTGTTCCAAACCTTTATTAAAGGCATTGATAACCTTACTACCTGGCAAATGGGATGAAGAAGATTTTACATTTATTTTTGAGATAAAATTATGTTTGGCAGTGAAATTATCTATTATTTGCTCTGTGCTGTCCGATGAATTATCATTTACCACAACAACTCTTTTTGGGGGCATGGTTTGTGCAACCACAGAATTCAAGGTATCCGTTAAGAATTGACCTTCGTTATGTGCTGGAATGATGATATAGTAGTTCACCTATAAAATTTTATTTGCTTTGGGTATCGGACCGGTCTGCTTTAAGTTTGTTTTAGTAAACATGTAAATATTTCAATAAGTATTCCCAATTTGGGTTTGGGGTATATTTATTTGAAGGTTTTACTTTCTAATCTTTGACGGGTCGGATTCAAGGCTATTTTTTCTTTCTGCATAAACTATATAATATCTAGGGGTAAAACTCCGGAGTAATGGTCTTATCCCAATTTTTTTTACGGGGTTCGTCCATTTTGCCCGATCTTTAATTTCCCACCCCGCCTTTTCCAGTAACCAATCGAACTGCCAGTCTTCAAATTCGTGATAATGCCTATCCCAAGGATCGGTCTTGCTCTTGTAGGCCGATGAAAACCATAATCTTAGTGGGATACTGGCCACTAATTTATCGGTTTTAATTTGGCTTAGAATATTGAATGGGGCCAAAAGATGTTCAAAGATTTCAAAGGCAGTGGCAACTTCGGCCTTGGTGGACAAGGCAGCTGAAAAATCGAGGTCCAAATCCTCACCCCTTGTGTTTTCTACCTGGTAACCATTTTCTTTCATAATCCTGGAAAAGGGATTCTCTACCCCAAGATCTAAAATGGGTTGGTCGGTAGATATGTGTTTCTGTAGGAATTCCAGGGTATGTTTAAAACGTTTGTTCGGGAAGGTTCTTTCGTACATCGGCAGTGATCTGGTTTGTTTTTAACATGTATATTTCGGTTCAACAGGCAGCGGACCTTATAAACGAAAACAAGTATATTTGAAAAAGTGTTAAGAAGTCCAAGGATTATACTCTATAGACAATGGCGTTTATGTTCATACCTGCACCAACACTCGCAAATATAACAACATCTCCCTTTTTTATCGATTGATTTTCCATTTTTCCATTTTTTACCATATCGAACAGGGTGGGTATGGTAGCTACGGAACTATTACCTAATTTTTCAATGCTCATGGGCATAATTCCATCTGGCATTTCCATATTGAAAAGTTTGTAAAAACGTTTTATTATGGCTTCATCCATTTTTTCATTGGCTTGGTGAATGAATATTTTTTTTACTTCATTGATAGGCACCCCGCTTTTATCCAAACTATCTTTCATAGCCTGAGGAACATGGGTTACCGCAAATTCATATATCTTTCTACCATACATCTTTATATATCGTGTGTCTTCTTTTGAAGTTTTGGAGTAGGACTCACCAAAAAAGAGAAAAAAGGCTTCTTCATTGGCATAAGTTGCGCTTTTGTGCGCCAGGATTTCGCCAGCATTTTCCTTGGCTTCAACAATGGTGGCCCCGGCACCATCAGAATAGATCATGGAATCCCGATCATGCTTGTCCACGACCCTTGACAAAGCTTCTGCGCCGATTACAAGACATTTTTTGGCAATACCACTTTTGATAAATGCATTTGCTTGGATTACACCTTCTATCCAACCTGGACAACCAAATAAGAGGTCATAGGCAACACATTTGGGATTCTTAATCTGCAGTTGATGTTTTACCCTTGTGGCCAAACTGGGAAGTGCATCCCCTTGTGATCGGCCAAAGGTCACATCTCCAAAATTATGGGCAAAAATTATGTAGTCCAATTCCTCTTTGTCAATTTTTGCATCGGCAATTGCCTTTTCTGCGGCAAAAAATGCCAATTGGGAAGTGTTCATGTTATCCTCGGCATAGCGCCTTTCGCTAATTCCGGTAATCCCTTGGAATTTTTGAATGATCACATCATTCGGATGTTTAAAAGGGGTCCCGTCCGCATTTAAAAATTTGTGATTTTTGAAATCTGAATTCTTTGTTACGATAGTTGGAAGGTAAGAACCAGTGCCAGTAATGCCAATGTTCATAATAATGTGCAATTTTAATAATATAAATATAAACTAATTGGACCGGGGTAATTTGTGTCCCTGGTATTTGATATGATGTTCAAGATAATTCCACTTTTGCAAATGTCAAAAAAAAAGCCTTTCGCAATTGAGTGAAAGGCTTTAAAAGGCTCTATTTTATTGAGTTTTTTAGGCTTCTGCGTACGCTTCTATGGGCGCGCAGGTGCAAATTAAATTACGGTCTCCATATGTATCGTCCACACGTCTTACGCTAGGCCAAAACTTGTTTTCCAAAATGTAGGGCAATGGAAAGGCAGCCTGTTGCCTGGAGTATGGATATTCCCATTTGTCAGTGGTAATCATTTCCAAGGTATGGGGTGCATTCTTCAGGGCATTGTTGTTGTCCTCAGCGGATGCGGCATCAATCTCTTCACGAATAGATAGCATGGCACCACAGAACCGGTCCAGTTCGGCCAAGCCTTCGCTCTCCGTAGGCTCTATCATAAGTGTTCCTGCCACTGGGAAAGAAACCGTAGGGGCATGGAATCCATAATCCATTAATCTTTTGGCGATATCGGTAACTTCTATGCCATTTTCTTTAAAGGGCCTGCAGTCTATAATCATTTCGTGGGCAGCTCTTCCTTTTTCCCCTGTATAAAGTACCTCGAACTTTCCACTGAGCTTATTCTTAATGTAATTGGCATTTAGGATTGCGGTCTTGGTAGATTGGGTCAATCCACTTTCCCCCAACATTTTTATATATCCATAAGAAATTAGACAGACCAATGAACTTCCCCACGGTGCTGCCGATATGGCTGTAATAGCCTTTTCTCCCCCCGTTTTAATCACGGGGTTTCCTGGTAAAAATGGCACCAATTGTTCCGCTACGCATATGGGGCCAACCCCAGGGCCGCCTCCACCGTGTGGGATAGCAAATGTTTTATGCAAGTTTAAATGGCATACATCGGCCCCAATGGTGGCGGGATTGGTCAATCCTACCTGTGCGTTCATGTTTGCACCGTCCATATAGACTTGACCTCCATTGTCATGGATCAATTTTGTAATTTCCTTTATGGAAGATTCGAATACACCATGGGTAGATGGGTAGGTTACCATTAAGGCGGATAAATTGTCCTTGTGCAACTCGGCCTTTTCAGCTAGGTCGGCCACATCTATGTTACCGTTTCCGTCTGTTTTTGTAACTACTACCTTCATGCCTGCCATTACTGCGGAAGCAGGGTTGGTACCGTGTGCCGAGGCAGGTATTAAGCAGATATTTCTGTGGCCTTCCCCTCTGGATTCGTGATATGCCCTTATGACCATTAGGCCGGCAAATTCTCCTTGTGCTCCAGAATTTGGCTGTAAAGAAGTACCTGCAAATCCAGTAATGATATTAAGGTCTTTTTCCAATTCCTTAAGGATGATCTGATACCCTTCGGCTTGTTCAACGGGAACAAAGGGATGGATGTTTCCCCAACGCGCCAAGCTCAACGGAAGCATTTCCGAGGCCGCGTTCAATTTCATGGTACAGGATCCCAAGGAAATCATGGAGTGGTTCAACGCCAAATCCTTTCGTTCCAGTTTTTTGATATACCGCATCAATTCGGTTTCCGAGTGATAGGTATTGAATACGCTATTTTCTAAAAACGTTGAGGTGCGCCCAAATTTGTTCTCAAGGAGGGAATGGGGCAAGAGGCCATTGATTGCAATGGGTTGCTTCCCAAGGGCTTCCGCGAAAATAGTGACTATTAATTGTAGATCCTTAATGGAAGTGGCTTCGTTCAACGCAATGGATATGGTATCTGCATCAACATATAGGAAATTAACCCCGTGTTTTTCAGCTATAGGTCTCACTTTGGAGGAATTGGCCTTTATGCTAATGGTGTCAAAATATGTAGTATTGGTTTGGTACAGCCCCAGTTTTTCAAGGCTATCCACTAGGGTTACGGCTGTGGAATGAACTTTGTTTGCAATGTACTTCAGTCCTTTTGGACCGTGATAAACGGCGTACATTCCAGCCATTACTGCCAACAGTACCTGAGCTGTACAGATGTTGGAGGTAGCTTTATCCCGTTTTATATGCTGTTCCCTTGTCTGAAGCGCCATCCTCAACGCCGGTTTGCCATCGGTGTCCTTGGTAACTCCGATAATTCTGCCTGGGATATTTCTTTTGTACTCTTCCTTTGTTGCAAAAAAGGCGGCATGGGGGCCTCCATAGCCTAATGGAATTCCAAAACGTTGAGTGGTTCCAACCACTACATCGGCTCCAAATTCACCAGGAGGGGTCAATATTGCCAAACTTAAAATATCGGCTGCAACGGCAACTTTTATATTTTTTGCTGCCGCTTTGGCCACGAATGGGGCATAATCATATACCTGGCCGTGTTTTCCCGGATACTGCAGCAGGGCACCGAAATAATCATCGTGAAATTCGAAGTTTTCGTGGTTGCCTACAATTAGTTCTATTTTTAGGGGAGTTGACCTTGTCTTTAAAAGTGATAAGGTTTGTGGTAATATCTCTTCGGAAACGAAGAATTTTAAAACGTTATTTTTCTTTTGATCCCTACTGCGCACATCAAAGAGCATGGTCATGGCTTCTGCGGCGGCAGTACTCTCGTCCAAAAGGGAGGCATTGGCCAATTCCATTCCGGTAAGTTCCGCTATTACGGTCTGGAAATTCAATAAGGCCTCCAAGCGCCCTTGGGCAATTTCAGCTTGGTAAGGGGTATAGGCCGTGTACCATCCGGCATTTTCCAAAATATTTCTTTTTATCACTGAAGGAGTTATGCTTTCATGATACCCCAAACCGATATAGGATTTAAAAACTTTATTCTTCTCGGATAAATTTTGGATATGGGACAAATACTCGTGCTCACTCATGGGCGTCTCCAAGGCCAAGGGTTTTGCTAAACGAATATCGTTAGGAATGGTTTCATTTATCAACTGGTCCACTGAGTTGACATTGATTGTTTTAAGCATCTGTGGAAGGTCTTCTTCTCTAATGCCAATATGGCGCAAGGCAAATACGTCTGTCCTCATAAATTCAAGCTATTTTAATCTAAAATAAAGGTCAGCAAAAATACTCATTATTTATGTTTATTTTGCAGCTTTTACCTCCAACTCCTTCAAAGTTTTTAACTAAAATAAGAGGTTATGAACACTTTGGTTACTTTTGATTTATGAACTGGCGTAGCTATTTATTTCATTTTTACCTGGATGCCAGTATACATGTAGCATTATCAGTTTTTGCATTCATTGAAATCACCTGTGTATTTTTTGGGTTGTCCAGGGACAACCATATCTCGTATCTTGTATTTTTCGGAACAATTGCCTGCTACAATTTTGTGAAATATGGGGTAGAGGCCAAAAAGTATTTTCTAGTTTCCAACACCTATCATAAGAATATTCAGGTAGTCAGCTTTATGGCCGGGGCCTTTGCCGTGTATCATTCTTTGTTTGTGTCCTTTGAAACTTGGATAGGGATTGCCGTTTTGTTGGTGTTAACTAGTTTATATGCCGTTCCGTTGTTGCCCAACGCAAAAAACCTTAGGAGTTTTGGGGGACTCAAAATTTTTATTGTGGCTTTGGTATGGGGGGGTACAACGGTGGTTTTACCTGCTGTGGCTGCAGAGATGGCTTTGGATTGGGATATAATGGTGGAGTTGACTCAAAGATTTTTAATGGTACTGGTCTTAATGTTGCCATTTGAAATTAGGGATTTGGATTATGATGACCCGGAACTAAGAACCTTGCCGCAACGATTTGGGTACCCAAGAACAAAGATTTTGGGTGCCGCCGGGATGGTTGTTTTTTTTCTATTGACTTTTATGAAAGATCACCTGACACATTTGGAGGTATTGGGTAAAGGTCTGGTATTTTTCGTTCTGGGAGGCTTACTGTTGGTCACCAAAAGAAACCAGTCCCAATTTTTTTCTTCATTCTGGGTAGAATCCGTTCCAATTTTTTGGTGGGCCTGTATTTTGGTGATGGATGCCTTTTTAAGTCCTTGATTTTAACTCCGTTTTCATCTTTTCCTTCTCTTCAATAGGAAGCGTTTTGATGTTGGCTTGGGAGCAGAGTGAGGTTAATTCGGTGTTTTTTTTGGAAAATGTTTTACAGGTCTTACAAAATAAAACATGAAGTTTAATCTTGATTTTCTCCAGGAGAGAGGCTTCCTTATACTGTACTTTAGTACAAATTATTTCAACGTCCTTGCAGCTTTTCATATCTTGAACCAATTGTTGTTTAGGCAATCCATAAGAACTGTTCTTGCTCTATGGAGGATGACCCAAAGATTAGACGGATTGATATCTAGCTCCTTACAAACCTCCTCTGTACTGAGGCCGTTTATGGTTTTTAGGGTGAATGCCAAAGCGTGTTTTTTTGGAAGCTTGGCTATACATTCCTGAATGGCCATGCCCAATTCTTCATTTTCCAATTGGCTGTTTTCCAAAAGACTCATAGGATCAGCTACTTGCTCCTCCAGGTAGTTGCTATTGGCTTCACTGTTTTGGTTTTGGGTAATGCGGATCATGGATTTCGCCTTCTTGGAATTTATTTTGCGATAATGATCAATCACCTTTCTTTTTAAAATGGAAATCAGCCATGTGCGTTCAGCAGCTTCCCCTTTAAAATTTTTGGCAGATTTTAATCCGGCAAAAAAGGTTTCCTGTACCAAGTCTTTGGCAATTTCAGAATCGTTGACCCGGCTTACCGCATAGTTAAAGAGGTAGTCGGAATAACTATCGACCCATATATCCGGATTTAAATCTTGTTTTGTCATACCTGTTTGTAGTTTCAAAAATAAGTGATTTTTCTCAAGTAGAATTCTTATTTTTGAATAAGTCTTTAAGATATGAAAGCAATATTCCTTTTTTTGGTGGTACTTGTACTGCAAACCAGTTGTTCACAGGAAAATGTGGGCAAAATGCCGATTGGCGACTTTAAGCAGGAATTACTGGATAATGCTATTTTGGTAGATGTCCGGACCCCTGAAGAATTTAATGCGGGGCACCTGGAGAATGCCAATAATATTAATTGGTTTGACCCTGATTTCCCGGAACAATTTAAAACAGTGGACAAAAGTAAAACCATTTACCTCTACTGCAAGATGGGTGGGCGTAGCGCCAAGGCACAGGAAAAATTAAAATCCCTGGGTTTTACCAATGTAGTTAACTTGGAGGGGGGATATGATGCCGTTAAGGCGAACAATTGATCCTATGGCATAGGCTGGGCAGTATTCGTCATATTTCATGGACTATGAATAGGGCAGGACAATTTAATGGTTATGGTAAGATATAAGTCAAAAATTGGTTGGATTCTGGTAGTGGTAATCCTGCTCTTGCTATTGGCTCCAGTTTTCCAGTTCTTGGAACACTCTTTGAGTATTGGGCCTTTCTTGTTGTTGTTACCTTCAATTTTTATTGGTTACATCTTTATGTCTACCTATTATGAAATTGGAAATGGGGCTCTAAGGGTCAGAAGTGGATTTCTGCTCAACCGTTCCATTCCAATAAGTTCCATTACAAAAATTGAGGCTACAAAAAATCCCATAAGTGCCCCTGCCACATCCTTCGACAGGTTGGAGGTGTTTTATAACAAATATGAAAGCGTCATCATTTCCCCTAAAGACAAACGCGCATTTATAGCCCATTTAAAACAGCTAAATCCCAATATTCAGGATAATACGGGATTGTAAATTGTTTACTCTGTTTCAAGATAAAATGGAAACAGCGGGATATCCCTTTAGCGGTTTAGATTAATGCCTTAATCGAAACCTGTAATTAATTGGAAGTCTCAGCCAACAGGCCTGCCCTTTTTAACAAGGCCTCTATTTTTGGTTCGCTCCCTCTAAAGCGCTTATACAATTCCATAGGCTTTTCAGTTCCGCCTTTAGACAGTACATTGTCCTTAAACTTAGTGGCCACTTCTTGGTTGAAAATACCTTCCTCCTTAAAGTAGGCAAAGGCATCCGCATCCAAAACCTCCGCCCACTTGTAACTGTAATATCCAGAGGAGTATCCGCCTTGAAATATATGGGAAAATGAGGTGCTCATGCAAGTTTCCGGGCTTTCTGGATACAAGTCGGTTTCTTTAAAAGCAAGCTGTTCCTGAGCCTTAACGTTGGTAATCCCTGAGGGGTCCATTCCGTGCCAGGACATATCCAATAGTCCAAAACTGATTTGTCTTATAGTGGCCATTCCTTCTTGGAAGGTGGCCGAATCTTTTATTTTCTGAACCAATTCCATTGGTATTGTTTCGCCTGTTTGGTAATGGGTGGCAAATAATTCCAATGCTTCCTTTTCATAGCACCAGTTTTCCATTATTTGGCTGGGCAATTCCACAAAATCCCAATAGACAGAAGTGCCGGACAGGCCCGGATAAACCGTATTTGCCAACATACCGTGCAGACCGTGGCCAAACTCATGGAACAAGGTGGTGACCTCATTAAAAGTAAGTAGGGAGGGCTTGCTCTCTGTAGGTTTAGTGAAATTACAGACGTTGGAAATATGCGGACGTATATTAATCCCGTTTTGGACGTACTGCGCTTTGTAAGAGGTCATCCAGGCTCCCCCGCGTTTTCCCGGTCTAGGGTGGAAGTCGGCGTAAAATAGGGACACTGGATTTTTGTCTTGATCATAAACATGATATGTCTTAACATCCGGATGGTATTTGTCAATATCAAACACCTCTTCAAATTGCAGACCAAATAGTTTTTCAGCTACCTTAAATACGCCGGCAATAACATTTTCCAGCTTAAAATAGGGTTTAAGTCTTTCGTCGTCCAAATCGAACAGTTTTTGCTTCAATTTTTCAGAATAATAGGCGCCGTCCCATTTTTCCAACCGATCTATATTGTCCAATTGCTTTGCAAAATTTTCCAGTTCTGCAAATTCCCTCTCAGCGGCCGGTTTTGCTTTTTCCAGCAATTCCTGAAGAAATTGGTGGACTTTTTCAGGGGTTTCTGCCATACGCTCTTCCAATACGTAGTGGGCATGTGTTTTGTATCCCAACAACTGGGCTCTTTCGTGCCGGAGGTTGGCAATACTGATTATGTTTTTCTGGTTGTCCAATTCGTCATTGTGAAAACCTTTGCTTCCAAAGGCAATGGACAGTTCTTTTCGTAATTCTCTGTTCTTGGCATATTTCATAAAAGGAATATAGCTGGGGTAATCCAAGGTGATCAACCACCCTTCCTTATTTTTAGATTTTGCCAATTGCGCAGCAGCTTCTTTTTCTCCTTCGGGCAGACCGTCCAAATCGGCCTCGGTAGTAAGGTGCATTTCGTATTTATTGGTCTCCGCCAAAACATTTTCCCCGAATTGAAGCTTTAGTTTGGACAGTTCGGCATCAATTTCCCTAAGGCGTTTCTTTTTCTCCGTAGGCAAATTGGCCCCGTTCCTACTAAAACTCTTGTATTTTTTATCGAGTAGGGTATGTTCTTCTGTAGTCAATTCCAAATCATCCCTTTGTTCGTATACCGCTTTGACCCGCTTGAATAAATCCTCGTTCAGCGTAATATCATTGCTGAATTCGGACAATAGGGGAGATACCTCCTGGGCTATTTTCTGAATTTCCGGATTGGTTTCTGCAGAATTCAAATTAAAAAAAACGCTTGATACCCTATCCAATTGTTGTCCGGCAAAATCCAAGGCGGCTATAGTATTTTTAAAAGTAGGAACCTCCTTGGAGTTTGCAATGGCATCGATTTCTGCCCTGGCATCCTCTATGGCCTTCAAAAATGCAGGCTTAAAATGTTCGTTTTTTATTTTGGAGAATGGCGCTGTATCAAATGGGGTCAATAATGGATTCATATATAGGAATTGCGTTTATTTAATGGTACAATAATTGGTAGGGACAGTTTATTTTTTAAGGTTTGCTTTTTTCATTTCCTCGGCACCATCCATTACCTTTTGTTTTAAGCCCTCTTTGTAAAAAATGATTTTGTCCAGGACACATTTGTCCGAGCTTCCTATAATCTGCGCCGCCAATATTCCGGCATTTTTTGCGCCATTTAGGGCCACTGTTGCAACGGGGACGCCTCCCGGCATTTGTAGAATGGAAAGTACGGAATCCCAACCGTCTATGGAATTGCTGCTTTTTACGGGAACACCTATTACTGGTAGCGGGGACATGGAGGCTACCATTCCCGGTAAGTGAGCTGCACCTCCTGCGCCGGCAATGATTACAGAATATCCGTTTTTATGGGCATTCTTGCTAAAATCGAACAATTTTTCCGGGGTACGGTGGGCAGAGACAATATCAACATCTACCTCAATATCAAAACCTTTTAATATATCAATGGCTTCTTGCATAACGGGAAGGTCGCTGGTGCTTCCCATAACTACGGCTACTTTACTCATATCATTGAAAATTTTATTCACTAATCACTTTAATAGTATTTTTGACTTGTTCGGCTATTTTTCTAGCCTCCTTAACGTCGTTGTTCACAATAGTAACATGACCCATTTTCCTGAAAGGCCGGGTCTGTTTTTTACCATAAATATGGGGTGTAACACCATCTAGGCCCAAAATCTTCTCCATATTTTCATATACCACATTACCTGTATGGCCCTCTGCACCGACCAAATTTACCATAATACCGGCTACCTTGCTGGCCGTATTTCCTAACGGAAGGTCCAAAATGGCACGGATATGTTGCTCAAATTGGTTGGTATAACTTGCTTCAATACTGTAATGGCCACTGTTATGGGGTCTTGGAGCCACCTCGTTTACCAGAATTTTATCGTCCTGGGTCTGGAACATTTCCACGGCCAACAGCCCAACATGCTTTATTTTATGGGATAGTTGCAGTGCTATTTCCTGAGCTTTTTCCGCAACCTTGGTATCTATGCGTGCGGGACAGATAACATATTCCACTTGATTGGCCTCGGGATGGAACTCCATTTCCACCACGGGGTATGTTCTTACTTCGCCGCTGGCACTCCGAGCCACGATCACCGCAAGCTCATTTTTAAAATTCACCATTTCTTCGGTAATGCATTCCCCAGCAGGCAGGCCGTTCAGATCTTCCAGTTTGCGAACTACCTTTACCCCTTGTCCGTCATATCCAAATTGGGTTGCTTTCCAAATAAAAGGAAATTTAAGGCCGCCGTTGGCAACACTGTCTTCGATCTCACTTTTATAAGCGAAACGCTGAAAATCTGCAGTGGGAATATTATGGTCTACATAAAACAGTTTTTGTTTTGCCTTGTTCTGTATTATGCGCAGTGCACGTGTAGGCGGAAAAACCTTCAATCCTTCCTCTTCCAGTTTTTCCAAGGCATCCAGGTTTACGTTCTCGATCTCTATGGTAAGCACATCTACTTTTTTGCCAAGCGCATAAACTGCATCAAAATCCATTAAATCGCCCTTAAAAAATTCGTTGCAGGCTATTTTGGAAGGGGCTTCGTCCGATGGGTCCAATACCTTGGTATGGATGTCAAATTTTCTTGTTTCGTACAAAAGCATTTTACCTAATTGACCGCCTCCTAGTATTCCTAATTTAAATTCAGAAGAAAAATAGTTCATTGGAAAAGATTCGCTTGTATTAAAGTAGATTGTATTTTAGAAACAAAAATACAGCTAAATCTTAGAAACTAGGCCTGGACCCTTAAAAAAGAGAAATCAAAGTGCTATATTTGGCATCTTGAAATTATTATAGAAACATTAGTCTTGATTAAGCTACACGACAAATATTTTAAGCCTTTTATAAGTGAAGGTGAGATTACCGCCGCGATAAAGAGAATTGCGGAACAAGTGGCTGTGGATTACAAGAAGGAAACTCCCATTTTTGTGGGCGTACTTAACGGGGCATTTATGTTCGTTTCGGATTTTCTAAAAGCTTATCCCTACCCTTGTGAGGTGTCCTTTGTGAGGTTAAGCTCCTATCAGGGCCTTACTTCTACGGGAATTGTGGAAACACTTTTGGATGTTCCGGAGAATATTGAGGGCAGAAGTGTTATTATTCTAGAAGATATTATAGATACAGGTAGGACCGTAAAAAAATTAATCGACCTATTCTCCAATACCAAGGTAAAGGAATTTAAAATTGCAACCCTGTTTTATAAATCAGAAGTGTACAACGGAGAGTACGATATAGACTATTTCGGCATGAAAATCGAAGATAAGTTTATAGTAGGATATGGATTGGATTATAATGAATTGGGAAGAAATTTAAGAGAAGTATATCAACTAAACCAAAAGCATATGATAAACCTAGTTTTGTTTGGAAAACCTGGCGCAGGAAAGGGCACACAGGCTTCATTTTTAAAGGATAAATATAATTTAAAGCATATCTCGACCGGAGATGTCTTTCGTTATAATATTAAGAATGGTACCGAACTGGGAACATTGGCAAAGTCATATATAGACAAAGGAGAATTAGTACCGGATGAGGTTACCATTAAAATGCTACAGGATGAGGTAGAGAAGAATCCCGATGCCAGTGGATTTATCTTCGACGGATTTCCTAGGACTACGGCCCAGGCCCAGGCTTTGGATGATTTCTTGGTAAGTAAGGAGATGCGGATCGATGCAACCATTGCCTTGGAAGCCAATGATGAGGTATTGATACAAAGACTATTGGAACGCGGTAAAGTTAGTGGTAGGAGCGATGACCAGGATGAAAAAATGATTCGTAACCGCTTTGATGAATATAATGAAAAAACGGCTCCATTAAAGGATTACTACGATGATCAGGGGAAATTTCACAGCGTCAATGGAATAGGTTCCATAGAGGATATTACCAGCCGCTTGGCAAAAGTAATAGAGGAATTACAGGCGGTATAAGTTTGTGGCCTTTGGGAATGTATTCCCAGTTTAGGAAAGGGAATTAATATAAATGAACCTCGCGGGATCCGGTTGTCTGCCTACCCATAAGTTCTTAATTAAATGGGGAGCTATAAGAGTTCTGTGGTTCTACTGTGATAGAACTTGCTATAATAAACTAAAAAAATGACGGAAGGGAATTTTGTGGATTATGTAAAGGTGCACCTTGAATCCGGTAACGGAGGGAAAGGCTCTGTGCATTTGCATAGGGAGAAGTTTATCACAAAAGGTGGGCCAGATGGTGGTGACGGTGGTCGTGGTGGGCATATAATTGTCCGTGGCAATAAAAATTTATGGACCCTTTTGGGCTTTAAGTTTACCCGAACCTTTAGGGCCGGGCACGGTGAGCATGGCAGTAAAAACAGAAGTAGTGGTGCGGACGGACAGGATGTGTATTTGGAAGTGCCCTTGGGCACCGTTATTAAAGACGCAGAAACACTAGAAGTCTTAATGGAAATTACCGAGGACCAGGAAGAGAAAATTCTTTTGGAAGGCGGTATGGGAGGTCGCGGCAACTGGCATTTTAGAACAGCTACCAATCAGACGCCAAGATACGCCCAACCCGGCATAAGTGGCCAGGAATTGGACCTTATCCTGGAGTTGAAAGTATTGGCCGACGTAGGCTTGGTAGGTTTTCCAAATGCGGGTAAATCTACTCTTCTTTCGGTCCTTACCTCTGCCCAGCCCAAGATAGCTGATTACGAGTTTACGACCCTTAAACCCAATTTAGGGATTGTGGAGTATAGGGATTTTAAAAGTTTTGTTGTTGCGGATATTCCCGGTATTATTGAAGGGGCGGCCGAGGGAAAAGGACTTGGGCACTATTTTTTAAGACATATAGAGCGTAATTCAACCTTGCTCTTCCTGATTCCTGCAGACAGCAAGGACATTTCCAAAGAATATGAAATACTGTTGGACGAGTTGCGCAGATATAATCCAGAACTGTTGGATAAGGACCGTTTGATAGCGATCTCCAAAACCGATATGTTGGACGAGGAGCTTATTGCAGAAATGAGAATTGAACTGGACAAGGATTTCAAGGATGTACCTTATATGTTCATATCTTCGGTAGCCCAGATTGGGCTGGTGGAACTTAAAGACAGACTGTGGGCCATGCTGAATAGATAGTCCCAATTTTCATTGGATATACAGATGCCCGTTTATGGTATTTATAATGCCTTGCGTTTTAACGAAAACTTACCCTCATAAAAAACGGCAAGAATAATTTTCACTATTTTAGAGTCTATTTAGGAAATGCCAATCACAATTTCTTAAACGGGTTCTTATAAAAATTGGAATAATGAAAAGTATAATCCCATTCTTGCTCTTGCTATTTTTAGTTTCCTGCGGCGCCATTCGTGTAAATTATGATTATGATAGGGATACTGACTATTCTAAATATACTACCTATAACTACTATTCGGACATGGATACCGGTTTAAGTGAATTGGATACCCGCCGATTAGTAAGGGCTATTGATTCCACTTTACGGGCTAAGGGTCTTTTATTATCCGAAGAACCCGAATTTTTAATAAATATTTTGAGCAGCTCTTTTCAGGCGCCTAGAAATAATACGGTAGGGGTAGGTATAGGAGGTTCTGGGAGGAATGTTGGTGGAGGAATGACAATTGGAATTCCAGTGGGAGCAGCAAATGTGGAACGTGAAATTCAGTTCGATTTTGTGGATAGTGAAAAGGATGAGCTTTTTTGGCAGGCCGTAACAGTAAGCAGCCTTAGGGAAAATAGTTCTCCAAGTGTAAGGGAGGCAAAAATTCAGGAATTGGTGACCAAAACTTTTGAAAAATACCCCCCTAAGAGTAGAAAGTAACCCGTACTTCCCAAGGTAAGGGTAGAGGCGAAATAGCTATAATAAAAATAGGAAGGGGGATCCATAATGGATCCCCCTTCCTATTTTTTAAGGCTATGTACCAATTGTTGGAATTATGCTCTCAGTATATCTTTATACCTTTCTTTGTAAGCGTACAGCATTACTATATTAAGAATAAGCAATACCAGAGTGAGGCCAATGGAACCAGGTTCCAAAAAGGCATTGAACAATAACGCATTCACTGAGATGGTCATCAATATGATCATCATTAACGCCCCAAATTTATTGGTCAATAAGGATATCCCCGAAAGAATTTCAACTATGGCTACCACATATAGGGTATTGGTGCTCATCAAGGCCGAAAAATAATTCATGGCGGCTTCGGACATCTGCCCCGCCGGCATAAAATGTAAGAATTTATTCGCCCCGAAGACGATCAGAAAAATTCCAAAAACAAAGCGTAACGCAATAAAAAAGGTAGAGTTCATAATTCCTTGATTTTATGTTAGTTATTTATCAATTTATGAAAAAAAGCAATACCTTTTTAGCAATATTTTATTTTTTGTTATTCTATTAGAATTCTGACTCCTTCGCTGTGACTACTAAATTCGGGTGCGTACATACTCTGAATGGTAGAAATCCCGTTGCTGAAATCCCCGGCATTGTTGACCCTTAAATCATATTCAAACACATAAATACCTTTGGGCAGGTAATCGAAAAAGAAATTGGTACTGGCATCTTTTGTGCTTTCATAGTACCCAAGACCATCTTGCCATTTATAGCTAGACATCACATTGATGGGTTCCATTCCCGCGGCCCTCATGTCTTTCATATGTACATATTCCATGGGTCTATCTACTTTTAATTCAATTCTTATACGAACTAAATCCCCAACATGTAAAGGTGTTTCATTGTTAATTTCGGATATAACCTCACCAGTATCGGTATTCGTTTTTAAGAACACTTTCTTTTTTAATTTCAAAGGCGAGTCGGCAGAGGTTATTTTGTCCAAATCTTCAAAATATTGCCAGTACAAAGCTCCCCAAGCAATACCATCCCCTTTTTTGTTCAGCTGTACCTCTGCCATTTTTGGACTTATTTCGTTCTTGGTCCAAGAGGTTTTGTAATAGCCGGTTCCGGCTTCCACCTGTACATTTTCCAGTTTGGAGGGGTCAATTTTTTCACCTCCCACCAATACGTTTACTGCCTCTGTAACAGACAACCATTCACTTCCTTTTAAAAGAAGGGCGTAAATGGCATCCGTGGTAGCTTTGGTAGTTTTCCATTGATTGGTCTGTTTGTTCTTCAACAGCCAAATTTTAAGATTGTCTACTGTTTTATTATCATCTTTAATTTCGGAAAAAGCCTCTATTAGCAAGGATTGGGTTTCAATGGGAGCTTGGTACCAATGCCAGGAATTGTTGTTTTCCTTCCAATACATACCCAATTCCTCACTCAAAATACTATTTTCCTCCAAGGATTGTATTATTTTATTGGCGGTAGCTGTATTTCCGTTCCTATAGAGAATTAGGGAAAGCAGGCCTTTTGAATACAGATCCTTTTTTACCCAATATTTTTGTGCCTGAATTTTGTAGTACTCCATTATTTCAGCCACTTTTTTGGAGATCATGAGTTCTGGAAAATAGCTGCGCATATACAGATAATGTATTTGGGTATGGCTTAAATGGTCTTCTTTAAGGTCAGTGCTGTATTTTTTCATTTGTTCGTATTCTTTTACAAACTCTTCATCCAAATAAGAAACCGCATTTGTTATTATTTGTAATTTTTTGGGATCATCACTGTTTTCAACCCCGGATTTTTGTTCATTTTCAGAGGTCGCTGTCAATTTTCTTAAATGTCCTAAGCCGGTAACAATATGTTGGGTGATAAATCGGTTTTCGGGACCTCCCTTGAACCAGGCCCAAGCCCCGGATGACATTTGATTCTGTATAAGTTTGTTGAAGGCATTGTCCTGATCATTTTTTAATTTGTTCAGATCAAAAAGCAGTGCTATACGTTTCTTTTGTTCGGTTTCGTTTTGGGCATCGCGCAACCATGGTGTTTCCTGAATTAAGATCGATTTTAATTCTTCATTCTTTTCAAGATTGCTCAACAGCGCATCGGAGTTGGCCCATTGGTCAAATACTTGTTGTATTCTTGGATAGGAATTGGCAATATACCCTCCCAAAGTGTTGGCGTAGTATCTCGAAAATATTTGCTCATTACAATCATAAGGATATTCCATTAAGTATGGAAGGGCCTGTACTGCATACCATGCCGGGTTGGAAGTTATCTCCAGGCTAAGTTGATGATGCTTTAGGGTAGAGGAGGTAGTGTTCTTTAATTTGTCCAAGGTAAAGGTTTTGGTTTCATTGCCCCGGACCCACATTGGCAGGGTTTCGGTAACCAACATTCGGTTGGAGAGTACCGGAAGTACATTTTGTTCCCCATCACTAAAATCACCGGCCTTGGCCATTACCTTATACTGTACGGCTCCAATTCCTTCAGGAATTTCTAGACTCCATGAAACCTGGGTATTCCCCATGGCGTCTACCGTAAAAGTGTTTTCGGGTATAACGGTTTCGGGGCTACTGATCAAAAGCTCTTGGGTTATATCCCTTCCGCTAAAGGCATCCACCAATTCCAGCCTAGCATTGCCATTGAGCAATTTGTTGGTTAGATTCGCGATTTTGGTGCTGATCGTTATTTTATCACCCTCACGTAAGAAACGTGGGGCATTTGGGATAACCATCAATTCCTTTTGCGTAACGGTTTGCAAGGTGGAGGTGGCAGTTTCCATGGTTTTGGTATGTGCCAGTAGCTGTAGCTTCCATTTGGTCAAAGCTTCGGGGGTAGTGAAACTAAAGGATACATTTCCGTCTTTATCGGTTAGAAGCTGGGGAAAGAAAAAGGCAGTTTCCTGTAGGTTTTTCCTGATTTGGATATCGTCAAAGCCATTTTTGCTGTTATTCCCTGTTGGGGTTATTGGGTTGTGTTTCCCATTGTTTTCCGGAGCTTGGGCCACACTGCCGGTAATAATTGTTTCATCCAAGGCTTCACTCTCGGCCAATTCCTCCCTGTGTATTCCTGTAGCACTACTCTTCATCATCATTCTGTCTCTTAGTGCATACCCAAATCCAAAATGAAGGCCGAACCAATCAAAGGAGTCATAATATTGAGATTCGTAGGCAAACCTGTCACCAAAATTTAGATAGGTATTAAAGGAAGTAATCCCATAACTTTTATAAGCATTGAGATGTCTGCTGGTGTAATATTGCCCCTTGTAGTTTGGAGAGAAATTCCAATGGTGTCCCTTAAAGGCATCCAATGAGGCATCGTACATACCTGCCAGTAGTTCGGCCGATACCTTGTCACCTTTAGGACCTTTAATTTTAAAGGACCATGTTTCCTCTTTTCCAGGCTGAAGCTTATCGCGAAAGGTAATTGTTTCAATTTTTAGGTCCGAATTGGGGTAGGGGACCGTAATGGTAAGGCTACCCGATTGAAAGGCATTGTATGCGGAGTAGCTATAATTTATGGCAAATCCACCCAAGTCATCGGCAGTAACAGGAATTTCGATGGTCTTTGAATTATTGTGCAATTCAATTAGATGTGTTGCCACAATTTCTTGACCCTTTTCAATGAACAAGGATATAGTAAGACCTTCCATAGCAGAACGTAAACTAAGTTTCACTTTCTCCCCAATGTTATAGGAGTTTTTATCGATCTTTATTTGAAAAAGCTGATTATCGGCCGGTATTTTGTCCTTATCACTGTAGAAAGTAGTTTGTGCAACGTCCTTTACCAATTGACCAAATTTGTCCTTTGTTTCCAATTCAATAACATATTTTCCGGACAACCATTTCTTTACGTTGCCCAAGTCGATTTCCTTGGACTCCCCTGTATCAAAGCCGGATTTCCATACTAATTCCCCTTTCTCCCAAAAGGCTGGATTATCTTCCTTTGCAAAGGCATCATGGGGGAAAAGTTCTTTGAATTTGGTTTTTCCAAAGCCATCATAATCAGGAGCTGGCCATGGTCTTGGCCTAAGGACATTGTCTGGCGCCTTTAATTTATACATTTTGAGGCTTCCCTGTGCCGCAATAAATTCACCGTTAAGATTATTGGTGGAGATGGTTATAATAGAATTTTGGCTATCCTTGTTTAAAGGATCTTCAATTTGGATATCGGCCGTAAGGGCATGATAACCCACATTGACCATAGTAGTTGCACTGTGTGTTTCGCCATTAAGGTCCGTAACATCTGCTGTAACCTCATAGTTAAAGGTGGGCATATTTTCCTTGGCGATACTTAGGTCTGGTATGGCCATGAAATTGATCTCGAATTTACCGTTGGCGTCGGTTGCCGTTTCACCATGTGCAATCTCTTGAGGGGTGGCATCAAAATAGGGCAGGTGCCAATAATACCATTTAGGGTAATACACCACTCGCCTTACGGTGTAGCTCACCTTGGCATCTGTAATAAAGCTTTCGGCGTAGGCCTTCGCCTTTCCCTGAACAGCAATGGTATCGTTAACCCTATACGTCTCCGTAATGGCTTCCAATGAAGTTTCAAATTTCGGTCGTTTGTATTCTTCAACTGAAAAATAACTATTGCCGTTAATTTCAACATCTTCAGAATCCAATTTCAAATAATAATTGCCAGTAAGCCCATTATTGGGTAAAATGAATTCACCTGAAAAGGAACCGTAGTCATTGGTTCTAAAATCTTGTTGGGCAACTTCTTGTCGATTAACATCCATAAGGCTTACCCTTATTCTTGTATTGGTAAGCACGGCGGATTTATCATCTTTCTGTACCATGGCCAACCCTTTAAAATATAGGGGTTGTCCCGGCCTGTAAATGCTGCGGTCCGTAAATAAAAAACAGGAGTAGCGGTCGTCTTCCTCCCCTTGGTCATATTTGGCATTGACATAGAAATCTTCAAAGAAGGCCTCTTCATTTTTGGTGTTGATCAGGATATCCACGTTGTTCCAGCGCTCGCTCGATAAGGGAAGGCTTACCATCCCTTTTTCGTCGGAAACAAAGGTATTGGTCAGAATAGGCCTTTCGTAGTTGCGTTGATAGGAGAATTTTAGGGTAGCTCCGGATATAGGTTTTCCGCTATTGCGATCAATTACTTGGAAGTTATGTTCAGAACCGGTTTGTCCTTCCACTAATGCCAAATTGGTAACTTGGATGGGGCTATAGGCAAAGGTGTAGCCAGAATCGGTATTGGGGGTGGCCAAAATAAGGTACGAGCCGTTGTCCAATTCTGGCAAAAGGATTTCTATTTTATGGGATTGATAATCCTTTTCGTTGATAAGTTTGGTATCCCAACTCTTAACTTCAGGGAGTTTTTTAATAAAGGCCAATATTTTTTCCTCACGATAAAGGGCATTGAGCTGCTTTATCTCCTTTTGGGTAATCTTACGGGCCGATAATTGTAGTGTGTGGAGATTTTTGTATTGCAACAATAATCGGGAAGGTTGGTTGATTGGTATATGTCGTTCCCCGGTCAAACGCAGGTCTTTGGATAGGATCTCCGATTGTAACGCCTTACATTTTTCGGCGCCCCTACTTTTTGGGAATTTTTCTATTACGGTTTGGCATAACGCCATAGCTTCCTTCTGTTTCCATCTGTACTCCTCTTTTATCTTCGGTTGATAGCTATTTCCCCAATCACGATATAGCTGGGCAATTTCAAAATAATATAAAGCCGAGTTTTTATTCTTTTTGATAGATTCGGCGGTATTTTGTAAAACCTCCAGGTACTGCTGGTCCTTGTTGGGGAATACCGCATTTTCCCTTATATATTTTAGGCGTTCAATATCAACATCCACATAGGCTTCCTCCGCGGGATCATGGAAATCCAAGAGTTGCTGATAGATTTTTATGGCTTTGGACTGTAAAGAAGTATTGTCCTTGGTGTTGATCCGTTGTTCCACAAACTGTTTTCCCTCGCATAATATTTCTGGGCTGTCCAATTCAAATTTATCTGCCGGTCTTGTAATGCTATTTTCGCTGGTCTTATAAAAATCCAATGCCGAATGGGCCAATAGATCGAACAGGGTGGGTCTAAATATGCCAGAGCCTTTTTGTTCATTGAGGATTTCTTTAAAAGCTTCCACTTTTAAGTGTTGTAATTCTAAGGGCTTTTCCAATGAAGCATCAAAATGTACATTTATTTCATGGAAGATAGTATTGGGATCCCATGTTCTAAAATCAATGCTATCCACTTTTTGCTCGGTTGTTGTCCTATCGTAGAATCGATACCTATTTTGTTGGAAATACTGCCAATACATATTTGCCAAATAACTCTCCAAGATATTTTTGGTGGGGAATTGGCTATGGTCTATTTCCTTTTTAAAATCGCGTACAATTTTTAATTGGGCGTCCTCCTCCAAGGTGAGCGCATATTTGGAGGTGTATAAAAGCGATCGTATGATCTGTACGGAATTCTGCTCTTTTTTGGCCTTTTTTGAAATTATGGCCACTATCTCCAATGCGGATTTGGTCAAGGCCTGGTTCTCAAATTTTTGGACCCTCTGCCATAAGGAGGAGTAAGTATCCTTAGGGGATTGGGAATGTCCCATTTGGGAGAAGAGGATTAAGGTAAAAATTGTTGCTATCTTTTTCATCTGTATGAATATATAAAACAAAATTGGCGTTTATTTCTTGGGTTTACAATCCTTAATGAGTGAAACACCATTTTAAGTGAGTAAACATGCCATGCAGGAATAGATACAAAAAGAATACCAACGTTGCTTTATGGAGTGGGTATTTTTTTAGTACCCATGGAAGTATTGACCTTCAGGGCAATTTTCTGTTTTAATGGCAGACATTTATAGGGATTTGAGCATTCCGCCATCTATGGGAATATTGGTCCCTGTAATAAAAGAGGCATACTCCGAGGCCAGAAAAGTAACCAAGTGCCCGTATTCTGTTGGGTCTCCAAATCGTCCCACAGGGACATGGGCCAGCATATGATTTTCAACTTCAGTAAGAGGGATGCCCAAGGATTTGGCCTTGGCACCGTTAAGCTCCTTTAGTCTATCCGTGTTAAAATATCCGGTTAAGGTACAGTTTGCAGTGATGTTATATTTTCCTATGTCGGAAGCCAAGGTTTTGGACCAGGTAACAACTGCAGCGCGTATGCTATTGGAAAGGGCCAAATAGGACAGGGGTTCCTTTACGGAAACTGAGGCAATATTGATAATGCGACCGTATTTTTGGGATATCATTCCCTTTAGTGCCTGTTCCGTGGTAAATACCACGGTCTTAAAAAGAAGGTCAAAAGCTTGTTGGTAATCATCTATATTTTTATCCAAAGCACTCCCGGCCGATGGTCCCTGGGTATTGTTGACCAATATATCAACCGTATTCGTTTTGAAGTAGGTAACTATACTTTTTTTATAAGTGTCAAAATCGGAGTAATCTACGGCCAAATATTGGTGTTGCTGTCCGTTATCTGTGGGTAAATTGGAGATCAGGGATCTCAATTGGTCCCCACTTCTGGCCATGACGGTCACACTTGCCCCACTGGCTGCCAATTGTTGGGCAATGGCCCTGCCGATTCCACGACTACTACCACCGATCAATGCTTTTTTGTTATGGAGTGATATCTTCATCTTGGTAATTTGTTTTAACACTATCCCAGTAGGACAATGATAGGTTTATTTATATTCTTCCCTAGTGGGACTAAAAACATCCAGCAATTTACAAGGGGTAAGTGCTACGCCACTATGTGAAACGTGGGGTGGAATTATCACCAGATCCCCAGGCTCATAGATTTTGGTAATGCCGTCAAGGGTAAATTCAAAATTTCCTTCCAAAACCTGCATCACCTGTTCATTCATGTGTGCGTGTTCAGGAACTTTGGCTCCGGCCTCCACCTCCCAAAAAGCTAGACTCATATTTTGGGTATGAATGAGTTTGCCATGGTAGCCAGGCATAATTTCCTTTGGGACAATTTCGGCAAGTTTTATTTTCATGGATAATGCTCTTGGGTACTAAATTAAAAAATATTCAAGGTTCGGTTATCGTTTTTAGTCATATTCCGGATTTATTCTTGAGATCCGTATTATAAATGTCCTAGGTTTCTTGAAATGGGATAGTTGAACCACTCCTGCTATTTTTGGCAGGGAACCTGGTTTAATGCCTCTGTTCCACGAACCCTTTTCTTGAAGGGGGACAGCTCCCTGTCTAGGGCTTATGGCTGTTGTTTCCATAAAAAATAGTTCATGGCAATAACTTTTTTTGATAGCCTTCAACAATGATTATCTTTACCCCATAAACCGATTTTTTCATGCACATTCATTTTATTGCCATAGGGGGTAGCGCTATGCACAATTTGGCCTTGGCCTTACATCACAAGGGGTATATTGTTTCAGGTAGCGATGACGTAATTTTTGAACCCTCCAAAACTAGGCTGGAAGCCAAAGGGCTATTGCCGGAACAATTTGGCTGGTTTCCAGAGAAATTGAATTCCAATTTGGATGCGGTGATTTTGGGCATGCATGCCAAGGCCGACAACCCAGAACTACTAAAGGCCCAGGAATTGGGATTAAAAATTTTTTCCTATCCGGAGTTCCTGTACGAACAGTCCAAAAATAAGACCAGGGTTGTTATTGGAGGAAGTCATGGCAAGACCACCATTACTTCCATGATATTACATGTATTGGATTATCACGACAGAGCAGTAGATTATATGGTAGGTGCCCAATTGGAGGGGTTTGACCGTATGGTACATCTTACGGAGGAGAACGATTTTATAGTGTTGGAAGGGGATGAATATTTGTCCTCGCCCATAGATAGGAGGCCTAAATTTCATTTGTACAAACCCAATATTGCCTTGTTGAGTGGCATTGCCTGGGACCACATCAATGTATTTCCTACCTATGACAATTATGTGGAGCAATTCCGGATATTTGTGGATAGCATTGTTAAGGGAGGTAGTATAACCTATAATGAGGAAGACCCAGAGGTGGACAAGGTAGTAAAAGCTTCTGAGAATGCCATTCGAAAGCTTCCTTATACAACACCGGAATATGTGGTTGAAAATGGACAAACCATTTTGGAAACTCCGGAGGGTCCTATGCCGATCGAAGTTTTCGGGAAGCACAATCTTAGCAATTTGGCTGGGGCCAAATGGATATGTCAGAATATGGGTGTGGATGAAGATGATTTCTATGAGGCCATTGCATCCTTTAAAGGTGCTTCAAAAAGACTGGAAAAAATAGCAGAAGGCAAGACATGTGTTGCCTATAAGGATTTTGCGCATTCCCCCAGTAAAGTAATGGCCACTACCAATGCCGTAAAAGAGCAGTACCCGGATAGAAAATTAATTGCGTGTTTGGAACTGCATACCTATAGCAGTTTTAACCCGGAATTTTTAAAGGAGTATAATGGTGCTTTGGCGGCTGCGGATGTAGCAGCGGTTTTCTACTTGCCGGAATCGGTAAGGATAAAGAAGCTGAAGGAGGTTACGGCAGAACAAATTTCGGAAGCTTTTGTTCGTGACGATTTACGGATTTTTACAGATGCCGAGGATTTCAAAAACTTTGTGTTTGGTCAACAATATGATAATTCCGTACTACTTTTAATGAGCTCGGGCAATTATGGTGGACTCAATTTGGAGGAAGTAAAAATGTTGGTTCAAAAGTATTAGGTAGTTGGTCTTTTGGTAGTGTTGAATCAAGTGGATTAAAATAAAATTTGAAAAATCGGACATTTTATTTCCCGAAAAGAACGACTCCAAAAAGTATTATTAATGTAACTTTAAGGCTGTTTAATCTTTTTATTTTAAATGAATAAAGGTCCCATAGGTATTTTTGATTCAGGTATTGGCGGTACCTCCATATGGCGGGAGATCAACAAGGTTCTTCCTTATGAATCCACTGTTTACCTGGCCGACAGTAAAAATGCCCCCTATGGGGAGAAATCAAAGGAGCGGATACTCCAACTTAGTATAAAAAATGTTGAACTACTTCTGCAAAAGGGTTGTAAACTTATAGTTATTGCCTGTAACACAGCTACCACCAACGCTATTAAGGAGCTTAGGGCCAGTTATAGTGTTCCCATGATCGGAATTGAACCTGCCATTAAGCCTGCCGCTTTAAATTCCAAAACCAAAACAATAGGTGTTTTGGCAACCAAGGGTACTTTGTCCAGCGCCTTATTCAATAATACCTCGGAAATTTATGCAAGTGGTATAAAGGTACTGGATCAGGTTGGTACTGGTCTGGTTGAGCAGATAGAGAAAGGGGAGATCAATACTTCAAAAACTAGGGAGTTATTGCAAAGTTATTTGGGGCCAATGTTAAGCCAAAGCATGGATCAATTGGTTTTGGGATGTACACATTATCCCTATTTAATACCCTTGATAAGGGAAATTTTACCTGAAAATATAAAGATTATCGACTCTGGAGAGGGGGTAGCCAGACAAACCAGGAATGTATTGCAATTAAACAATTTATTGGCGACAGAGGATGGTCCTAGTGGTTCGCAGCAGTTTTTTACTAATGGTGACGTTGAAGTACTAAATTTTTTTTTAAGGGATGTAAGTGTACCAAATAAGGCACAGTTTCTAAATTTTTAGCTTTTTTGCCACTAGGGCTGCTTATTCCTTTTGTCTTTTGGTGTAGGTCAAATATGTGAAATCATATTTATGTCGCTCATCCTTGGGGTGGTATTCCTCTTTTGTAAGTTGCCATTTGTCCTTGTCGAATTCTGGAAAAAAGGTGTCTGCCTCAAAAGTTCCGTGTACCCTTGTCAGTTCTATTTGGTTGGCATATTCCAATCCCTGTTTATATATTTCACCCCCACCTATAATATAGGATAAGGGTTCCAGTTTCACAAGGTTCAAGGCCTCTTGCATGGAATGTACCACTATACAATCCTTGTGTTTTACAGTATAGCCCTTATCTCTGGTAATAATGATATGGGTTCGGTTTTGCAATGGTTTTGGGAAACTCTCGAAGGTTTTTCGTCCCATGATTATTTTATGTCCGGAGGTAAGACTTTTGAAGCGTTTAAAGTCATCCGGTAAATGCCAAAGCAGGTCATTGTCCTTTCCCAAGGCATTGTTTTCTGCAGCGGCGGCTATTATGGATAGAATGTTCACTCTTCTTTTTTTTTATTGATGTTGGATAATGGAAATTCCGTTTCAATTTCTTTTTGCAGTGCAGCAATTTTTTGTTTCTGTTTCAATACCAACTTTTCCCTTTGCGCCCTTTCCCAATCCAGACCCATAAATTTATTGGTGATATAAACATTGAAGATATGGATTGCAAACAAAAATGCCCAAAAGGTAATGGCCCAAACAAACCAGTTGTATTCCAAGCCATACTTTAATACTTTGTTGATGAAGACGATAAATACACTTCCGATCAAAAACACAACAAAATGATTATAAAGTCGCTTTTTTTGTTTTATTCTAGTTTGGGCATGTTCCATTAGTTCATGCTGCTCTATTTCTAAAAGTGACTTTTTTTTATCCTTGGAGAACATCCTAATTCCTATCTTTATACAAAGATACCATAAATACAAATTTTACCTCTTTGGATATGCAAAAAATTATAAAGCAATTCCCAGTTTTAAGTCAATATACCTATGTAAATACGGCTACATCCGGTCTTCTTTATGATGATCTTCTGGATTGGAGACAGGAACATGATCTTGATTTTCTCATTGGAGGGAGTAGCATGAAGATGAAAGGTCACCTGCTTCTTTCGGAAACTAGAAATACCATAGGGGAATTTTTTGGTTGCAAGGCGGATAATGTGGCATTGGTGCCCAATTTCTCCATTGGGCTCAATTTGTTGTTGGAAGGCATGGGGAGTGCAAGAAACGTTTTGTTGTTGGAAGGGGATTACCCTTCTTTGAACTGGCCATTTGAAAGTAGGGACTGCCATACCTTCTATATAAAAGTTACAGAGGCTTTGGAGGAGAATATTTACGATAGGATAAGGTTGGATAACATAAATGTGTTGGCACTTAGTTTGGTGCAGTGGTTAAATGGGATTAAGGTAGATCTAGAGTTCTTGGGAAAATTGAAAAAGGAGTTCCCCGATCTATTGATCATTGCGGATGGTACACAGTTTTTAGGTACGGAAACCTTTAACTTTGAGGATTCTGGTATAGATGTGTTGGGCGCCAGTTCCTATAAGTGGTTGCTTGGTGGCTATGGCAACGGGTTTATGTTGTTTGCAGATGATGTTCCGGCCAAATTCAATTGCAGTTCTACAGGTTTTAATGCTGCTGATGCGGATATGGAAGGTAGGGAGAAGATATCCTTTGTCAAACAATTGGAGCCGGGACATTTGGATACCTTTAACTTTGGTAGTTTAAACTATTCTTTGGGGTTTCTTTCCGGCATTGGTATGGCGGCTATTTCCGACCAGATTAGAGGGCTTTCGTTAAAGGCAAAGAGCGAATTTGAAAATTTGGGGTTGTTGGAAGAGTCTGTGGTAAAGAGAAAAATACATAGCTCTATTTTTAATATTGCTGGGGATAAGGAATTGTATGCCAAATTAATGGAGCAGGATGTGGTGTGTGCGCAACGTGGAAATGGTATACGACTAAGCTTTCATTTCTACAATACAGAAAGGGAGATAGATAAGATTATTGGGATCTTAAAAGGAAGTTAGCCATGTTAGTTACTTATGAATTTTACTTGGTATTATTGTCAAAGAAGATCAATTGTTAAACTTATTTTAAGAAAATGATAAAAATGATATTGGTCATTGGGAATGAGGACTTTAATGGTGTAATTTTGAATTTTAATTTAAAATATAGAGGTTATGGGAATTACAAAACAATATTTAAAGAGCAAGCCAATATGCAAGGTGACTTTCTCTGTGCCTGCTGAAGATGCAAAGAAGGTGGTGGTAGTTGGGGATTTTAATAATTGGAGCCCAAAAGGAAGTGCATTGAAGAAATTGAAAAACGGAACCTTTAAAGGAACTTTCAATTTGCCAAAGGAAGGTACATATGAATTTAAATATATAGTGGATGGCAATTACGTAAACGACGCTGATGCAGATCGTTACCAGTGGAACGAATTTGCCGGTGCTGAAAATTCAGTATTGGAGCTTTAATTTATCTACCTCCGATACCATTGGGTCTAGAGCTTTAATGGTATCGGATTTATTAAGGTAATGGCTACTCCTGAAAGTGCATGAATTATAAATAAATGCGGATTTATAGGAAGTTTAGGGCCTTGTAAATAGCCCTTAATGGATTCCTAGGCACTTTCAGGAGTTAGCTTAATTTTGTAGAACACATAGAATATTAACTGCCCTTAGATTTTATTTAGGGTCATTTTTTTATGCCCGATCATGATTTTTGGACAGGAGGTATGCTCTT
>NZ_JASWIM010000026.1:0-87480 GCF_030291335.1 Arenibacter flavimaris | reverse complement strand
ATACGTAATTAGGATAATACCCCGTTTTTAGAGCTGGAGACTCATATTCGGGGTTTTGTTTTATCTAAAATACGAATTAATATGCTGAATATCAAGTATTTAATCTACCTCTGAAGGTGCCTAAAAAAACCGGGAGTTATGGATAGGTACAATCCATAACTCCCGGCATATAAATAAATAATCAATAAAATTACTTGCTCAAATCCTTAATTCTAATATTCCTAAAGGCGAGTTCGGCACCATGGCCCAAGAAACCAATGTGACCTGTATTTCTTTCCAGGCCTGGGTGTTCCTTATGGTCTGCCGTCCCATTCTTGGACGCCTCCTTCCAATCCCCATCCACAATGACGGTGCCGTTCAAGGTTACTTTAACATGATTTCCCTTAACGACAACCTCCTGCGAATTCCATTCCCCTACCGGATTCAATGCTCCTCTTTTTGCCGCCATTATTCCATATACGGACCCATGGTATTGGTAAGGTTTTAGATTGGCGTAAATTTCGGCCGTATTGTCCAAAATCTGCAATTCCTTACCTTCATAGGCAGCATCGCCCTTTAAGGGAGCATGAATACCCAAACCGTTGTTGGCGCCAGGAGTCAATTTAAAATCGAACCTGAAAATAAAATCCGAATATTCTTCTGCGGTATACAAATTTCCGTGACCACCCCTTTTAGGGCGTACCAATAACTCATTGTTTTCCATAACATAGTCGGTTTTATTGCCGACCCAATGATCAAGATCCTTTCCATTCAGCAAAGATTTAAAACCTTCTTTCTTTTCCTCTTCGGTCAATAGATCATCACCAGAACCAATTTCCCTTACATAAATATTCCTAAAGCCCAAGTCTTCCCCGTGAGCCTGTAGCTCAATGGCCTCTTTTGCAAAAATTGCCTGTTTGCGGTCCCAATAGTTTTCCAAAACTACATTGTCCGTTACCAAGACTCCATTTAAGTGTACCGTAACACGCTCACCCACCATTTTAATCCTAAAGGTATTCCATTCATCAATGGGGTTGTCGGCCACCTGCAAAGGCTTGCTCTCATGTTTTTGATTATTGTACAAACCACCTGACCCCACTTGGGCACCAACATTTACTCTGGCAATGTCCCATATTTGAACCTGGGGCGTACCCCTTAAATAAATACCACTATCGCCTCCGTTGGTAATCTTCCAATCTACGAGCATTTCAAAATCGCCATAATCCTTAATGGTACAAATATTATTATACCCTTCCCCTTTAAAACCGATAACACCGTTTTCTATATACCAATCTTTCATCATCTGTTCATTGGCCTTGGCCTGTTCTGCTGCCAATTTTCTGGAAGACATTTTGGACCGTGCTATTGGATTTTGTACCAATCCTTCCCATCCTGTAAAGTCCTTGCCATTGAAGATCGATAGAAAGCCTTTCTCATTGGGCATTTTATCCAAAAACTCCTTCACGTCAATTTTAATATACTGGCTATCTGGACCTGTAAGGTTGTCTATACTTCTAGATACAATATCCCTTACCACTTCCCCGCTTAGGCCATCCTGTTTACCAGGGGTAGGCAAAGCAATGGCTATAGCTACATTTGAAGCGGTTGTTAAAAGTTCCTTATCTTGTAAATATTCCGAAACAAAAATTAGGGAAAGGAAGGTTTTTATATTCCTTACCGCAGAAAGCACTTGCTTTTTTTCTGCGAGGGTTTTGGCCTCAGGCATCAGCTTCCTAACCAACAACAATTTCTGATCATCCGGATAATCCGATTTTCTGACCTTGGCAAGATAATTGGTAAAAGCATTTTTTCTTATTGCACCATCAGTACTAGATGTGGCCGACCTAAATAGATATGGCAAAGCATCATTGTTTTTCCAGTTGGACAAGGCATCCAAAGCAATCATTTTTTCACTATCATTACCTTTAGAAAGGCTTTGGGAAACCAATTCCAATGCTTCCTGATTACTTAAGGAAGCCAGTACCGGCAATAATTTTGACTTATCCGCGGCCTTTTTATACTCCTTGAAGACAGCATCCGCATATTTGCCATTACTTTCATCCAGAATACCCAAAAGGGCCTGCTGTGCATTATTTATGTTTTCGGCCTTATCGGTCTTGTTCAACAGATTAACCAAGGTGGAAAAATCCTTATCCGTTGAAATAGATGGCAAAGCCCTGTATACTGCACCAGCAACGTTTTCACTTCCTGAATCGATAACCGCTACCAGTGTATCAAATTGATCAGTGGCATTTCTGGCCGCCAAGACATTTATCAATACTTCCTTACCGGCCTCATTTACATTGGGGAGCTGACCGGCCAATAACCCACTGTCCTTGGCATCGCACAATCTTAACAAGCTTTCCTCTATAGCCTTATATTCCACAGGGGTAGTGGCCTGTTTTAAACTGTTGAACAATACTGGCAAGGCCTTGTTCTTTTCTTGATAGGACAAAGATTTTATTCCTGCCTCACGTACAGCAACATCCTTGTCTTCCACCGCCTTCAAAACAACCTTATCAAAAACAACCGTTTCCTTGCTTTTACCAAGCATTCTAATTATAAGCGGCTTAATTTCTATTGATGATTTCTTATACTGTTTTACCCATAGTGCAACCTCCGTGGACGTAAGATCGGAGCCGGCCGCATCCAGCACGGCACCAACATAATTCTTATTGCTGTTCTTGGACTCCTTTAACAAGGTCTTGGTAAAGGCAGTGCCTTCATTCTCACTCAATATATGAATTCCCGCAGATCGATAATGCAGTTGGTCATCCATCCTGCAATTTTTGAGCAAGGCGTTGGCCACGGTATTACTTAAAACTTTATCGCCTTTCTTTTGCAATTTATTGCCATAGTGGATAAAGGCTATAATACTTTTGGAGTCATCCAATTGATAATTGGAGCTAGAAACAGCTTTTTCCAAGACCTCATAGGAAGTTGGACTTCCTATTTCGGCCAAAGCCATCAAGGCTCTTTCTTGTACTATTTTCGAGGATGAGTTTACACTAGCTTTCAACACTTCTTCCGCAGGAGCAAATTGTAGTGCGCCCAAAGCCTCAATAAAAGCAGCTTGTTTATTTACATCCCCTACCTCCGTAGCTTTCAAAATTGCCAAGGAAGCGTCAGTGGTACCTATGGCCGTTAAAGCAACCAATGCTGGCTTAAACAAGTCGTTATTGGATAGATACCCCTTTAAAACAGGAACACTTGCATCGGTTCCAACATAAATTAGTCGGTCCATTAAAAAGGACTTCACCTCCTTGTGTTTAGCCGCCCCCAACGCATGTAACAAGGCCTTTTCAACCACAGAGTTCTGAATTTTTGGTTGTTTCCCACCACTATAAATAGACACACTCTGAATGGCGTATCTGGCCTGGGTATCATTTCCACTTCCCAAAGGAACCAGCTTATCGGTAATTTTTAGGATCCCATCCTCGCCCAGATCAATAATCTCCTGCATTAGGCGATCCGAATGATCCAGGTCTTCCGTTGGTAATTGCATCAAAATATCGGCCACCTTGGTATCCAAGGTTCTATTGTCCTGTGCACTAATGGCAAATGTGCCTATAAATAGCATTAGCACACCTATGTTTTTATATAATGTATTCATTTTATATTTCTAGTATTTGGTTAATAAGCCCAAGAGGACCTCATTGGTTGATCTATTAATCTATTGGCTTCCTCATCATTGATAAATTCCTGTTTTACAGGATCAAACTCCAATGTACGTCCCAATCTCAAGGCGATAATACCCATGTTCACAACCGTTGCGGAACGATGGCCATTCTCTTCATTAAGGGCAAATTTCTGTCTGGTTTTAACCGATTCCGAGAATACGGTAATCTGCTCTTCAGGATCTGGAATACTATTGATCAAACCTTCTATATTGGGGATGGTCGACTTAAAACCGTTGTATATTTTTCCATTGGGCCCTTCAATATAGGCAGCATCCTTATCACTATTTTCACCGTCCAGGATAATTTGACAACCATCGGCATAGGTATAGGTAATTCTTCTCCAAGTCCCTATGGCATCATAGTGCTGCTCTGGTGCATCCACCTCCACTTTTACCGGACTGGTATTATCCTTTCCTAAAAAATATTGTACCGGATCAATATAGTGCTGGCCCATATCGCCGAGTCCACCGCCATCATAATCCCAATATCCCCTAAAGGTACCGTGCACCCTATGTGGATGATAAGGCTTTTCCGGGGCCGGTCCCAGCCACATATTATAATCCAACTCCGCTGGTACAGGTTGAGGCGTTAAATTTTCCTTACCAACCCAATAGAACTTCCAATTAAATCCAGTAACCCCGCTAATGGTTACTTTTAACGGCCACCCTAAGGCACCACTATCCACTACCTTCTTCAACTTTTTTACCGGAGTACCCATTCCGTAAAAGTTATCCTTAAAACGGAACCAGGTATTTAAGCGGAACATCTTTCCATGCAATTGCATGGCTTCCACAACCTTTTTCCCTTCACCTATAGTTCTTGTCATGGGTTTTTCACACCAGACATCCTTTCCTGCTTCCGCCGCCATTATAGACATAAGACCATGCCAGTGCGGAGGAGTAGCTATATGCACGATATCCACATCAGGTCTTTGCAAAACTTCCCTAAAGTCCCGATACCCCTTAACACCGCTTCCCACTTTTTGAAGGGTATTCGAGAGATGGTTGGCATCGGCATCGCAAATAGCCAAAAGTCTAGTCCCTTCATAATTCAAATGTCCTTGGCCCATGCCCCCAACGCCTATTACGGCCTTGGTCAATTGATCGCTAGGCGGAATAAAATTTGTCCCTCCCATGACATGTCTTGGAATTATACTGATTCCTGCAGCTGCCACTAGCGACTTTCTAACAAATTCCCTACGGCTGGTTGATTTTTTATCCATCTATACTTATTCTATTAATTAATTGAAGTTTCAATATTTAAACCCACAAAGAAATAGTGACATGCGTAAAAAAAGGGGTAATATTTGGGGTAATAAAATTGAAAAAGAGGGAATTATATAAATATTTTCAAATATCCATGGGTGCTGTTAGGACTTATTAACCACCATGTCCTCAAATTTAACCGTATATACCTCACCGTAAATTTTTTCATAAAGCTTAACAAAATTGTCATAGGCAGTATGTGCCAAACTCAATTTCCCCTGCCTAATAAGAATCTGCAATTTGATCTGTAGGGCATGCTCATTTAAATCATCGTAGATATACATCACGGATGCCAAGTTATACATTAAAGCGCTATGCGTATCCATGTCCAACATTTTTGAAATATCATAACAGAATTCTATGATTCTATTGCTCATATTTTCAACAATGGGATCCAGCCATGAATCGCTCATGTTTACAAAAAATCGATCTGACTTTAATATAGAGAACAATTGGGGCAATTGTTCTTCCAAATAAGGAACGGTTACCCCGCTACTACCCAAATCTTTCAAATAATCCAAAACCTCCTGATAATCGCAAAAACAATTTTTTCCTATTTCCAAATACCAACTTTTATCCCGAAATGTCAAATTCATTTCCTTGGCTTCGGACAAAATGGCCCTAAGATTCTGGATATTGGTACCCCTGGTATTTTTGGCATTCTTTGGGCTCATCCCCGGCCAAAGTGCCTCCGTAAGCTTTTTGGTACTAATTCCATCCTTGTCGCCAATACTATGCAACAAAATTATAACAAACAGCTGTTTTAACTTAGGGGACAATTTTTTGGCAATATCAACCCCTTCAGAATTTATAATGCGCAGAGCCCCAAAACAAAGTATTTTTTCCGTTGTACCAATTAACGTCTTATGATCCCTGTTGGCATGGTTATTTACCCCTCCTACTGGTACCGATGACAACTTTGGCCTTATCGACCCCCTCTTCCTAAACTTTAACGCCAAGAAGATAAGTAAAAAACCAGCAATAGCTATTCCTATTTTCACATATAAGGATGATAACATAGAATTGTCCACCTCTATTTTTTGGTATTCCTTGGCAATTTCATGGGCATTGAGCTCACGCTCCCATATTTTAATATTGGTAAGATATCCCACAAAAAACTCTTGCCACAAATTACTTCCGATTAAAATATTATAGTCGGATGTATCATAGTCCTCAATGAGCTGTATCTCATCGGTCTGTACCCCATTTACAAAAAACAATAGTTCGTTATTCACTTCGGAATGCACCAAGGCCACATGGGTCCATTTATTCAAGGGTACTGGGGATGACCCTGATATATAATCCTTTATTCCGGCCATGGTAAAGGTCAATAAACCTTCGTGCAACTTTAAAACAAAGTTATCCCCTTTCCCCAGTATACTATTGTTACTAGTTAGTACCGTGGGCTTGACCCATGCCAAGATGGTAAAACTTCCTTCCAAGGCCGTTCTACTGTCCAGTCCCGCATCAACATATGCCCCATCATCAAAATAACCCACCTTTCCGTGTACTTCATCGGATTGAATCTTTACATTATTTACGATAAGCTCCTTATCGTTTTTTCTAGTAGCATTTTTAATGATGGGTCCAAAAGTAAAATGATCGGTTAGACCGTATTCAAAATCCAATGGAAAACCAATAAACTCCTTAAGATTGCCACGGTTCTCAGGGGTCGTATAAATTATATCGGGTGAGAAATAATAGCCGGCTTTGTGAGGAATAAATACCGGCAAGTTTTCATTTAGATCTATTGGAAGACTAAAATGCCCATTAACAATAAGGTTGCTATGATTTTTGAAGCTAACCCCATTCAACAAGCCAACCTTGGATCTTACCGTTCCATATACCCTGCTCTTTTTATTCAATTCCGAGATAAGTTTATCCGCGAAAGGGAACCACTCTGGATCAATTTGTATAAAATTGGGCATTTTTCCGGAGCGCTTCCAAATATCCACAATAACACTGTCATTTATAAATTCCTTATCCAACACCTTTACGGCCCCTAATTCCTTTGAAGTATCAAATTTGGCGGCATCTAGATCGCTGATCAGGGAATCCAACGAAATAGTTTCTATCTCTTGCAATGGTATCTGTGGAGCCCATGATTTGGACAGGAAGTCTTTGCCAAAAATATTATCGGTCACCAAGATGAGCGAATCATTTTTTTTGGTCAATTGCTCCAAAAGAGTAGTGTAATTTTCCTGATAGTCAGAAATATAGACTGCTATAGAGGTTTTACCATTAAGAAGAACAGGTAAATTGTTACTTGTAATTTGATCAATATCGATCAATACATGTGAATGTTGACGTATGTCCCACTTCTCCTCTTCTGAAAGAAGTCGATATTCCTGTGCCGTCCCCACTTTCAACAATAGAAGCAAAAACAACAAACAACATTTGGAAAATAGATTTCTTCTTAGCAATATTAACGTAATAATCCCTAACAGGGCATTTGTATGAACTACGCAATTTACTAAGAATAAATAAAATTTCTCCTGCCGAAATTATCCGAAGTATATCTGTCCTGAACAATTTAATTTTAAGGCCTGAAAATGCAACTTCCCTTATAGGCCAAGACTTGCTTACATTCTATCGGGAACCTCTATTCCCAAAAGACCAAAGGCCGATTTTATAACCTCACCAACCTTTTTTGCCAATTGAATCCTGAATATTTTTTTGGTCTGATCTTGCTCCCCCAATATGGACACATTTTGATAAAAAGAATTAAACTCCTTAACCAAATCATAAGTGTAATTGGCAATTAGGGCCGGACTATAGTTATCGGCCGCCAATTGTACAGTTTCTGGAAACAACTGCAGTTGTTTTAACAATTCTTTCTCTTTCCCTTCTAAATCCGTCAACTTTTGCGAACCGTGCAAGTGCTGCTCCAGTTCCTCCGCCTTCCTCAAAATAGATTGGATCCTAGCATAAGTATATTGAATAAAAGGCCCTGTATTTCCTTGAAAATCAACAGACTCCTCCGGATTGAACAAAATTCTCTTTTTGGGATCCACCTTAAGGATATAATATTTTAAGGCCCCCAGTCCTATTACTTTATACAACTCTTGTTTTTCCTCTTGGGAATAATCTTCCAGCTTGCCCAATTCCTCAGAAATAGTAGCCGCAGTTTGGGCCATATCCGCCATTAATTCATCGGCATCCACTACGGTACCTTCCCTACTCTTCATTTTACCACTAGGCAAATCTACCATCCCATAACTTAAGTGATATAGTTTTTCTGCCCAAGAAAAGCCCAGTTTCTGCAGTATTAGGAACAATACTTTAAAATGGTAGTCCTGTTCATTCCCAACAGTATATACCATACCCTTCACATCTGGATTGTCCTTTACCCTCTGTATGGCCGTACCAATATCTTGGGTCATATACACTGCCGTACCATCTGAACGGAGTACAATTTTTTCATCCAATCCCTCGTCCGTTAGGTCTATCCAAACACTGCCATCCTCTTTCTTGTAGAAGACACCTTTTTTTAACCCATCCTCCACAAAATCCTTACCCAATAAATAGGTATTGCTTTCGTAATACAATTGATCAAAATCAACCCCCATATTTTCGTAGGTAATCTCGAACCCATCATATACCCATTGGTTCATTGTCTTCCATAAACTCACTACCTCCTCATCACCAGCTTCCCATTTTCTCAGCATTTCTTGGGCCTCCAATAAGATTGGCGCCTCTTTTTCCGCCACCTTTTCATCTATCCCTTCAGCAATCATAGTAGCAATTTCGGCCTTATAGGCCTTATCAAAAGCAACGTAATAATTCCCTACCAATTTATCACCCTTAAGCCCGGTACTTTCCGGCGTTTCTCCATTGCCAAAGCGTTGCCATGCCAGCATGCTTTTACATATATGAATTCCCCTATCGTTAATAATCTGGGTTTTATAAACCTTCTTCCCTGAGGCCTTTAAAATCTCTGCCACGGAATACCCCAACAAATTGTTTCGGACATGCCCCAAATGCAAGGGTTTATTGGTATTGGGAGACGAATACTCCACCATTATTGCGTCTGTAGTACTTTGTGAAACAAATCCAAAATCGCTCAGATGCCTTATTCCTTCAAAAAAATCGAGGTAATATTCGTTACTAATGGTAATATTCAAAAAACCCTTAACCACGTTATAATCGGTCACCTCCTCCACTTCATCCTTTAGGAACTGTCCTATTTGCTCTCCAATTTGCACAGGATTTCCTTTCACAAATCGCAACATGGAAAAAATAACCGCTGTAATATCACCCGCAAAATCTTTGCGGGTTGGTTGAAATTCCACGCTTGGCAAATCAACTTTAAAAATAGAGGTAACGGCTTCTTTTACCTTTTGTGCAAGGACGTCTTGAATATTCATGAATTTAGGCATTTACGGCTGCAAAATTAAGCATTTTTTATTCTTTCACCTTAATGTTAAGGATAAGTAGACCACAAGAAGGAAGTTTTTTTTAACTTTATTAGCCTATACGGCCCATAGTACCATACCGTGATGATTTAAACTGGATATCCATAAAATTTATGTTGCTGAACGTTTCCTATAACAACAAAGAAATTACCAAAAAAATAGACGAAGAAGTTGGAAAACCTTTTACCCTAAAAGAGCGTTTGGCCCTGGACGGTATTGGGTCTCCCAAATTGTTCATTGTTGACAGTAGCATGGAAATTAAAAATCTATTGATCTTGGACAACAACACCAACACCTGCAACATTGAGTTAAGACCAAAAGGGATCATAATTCGCTTTAGGTCACTACTCGAAACCTTTGGACTTATTATACCATATTACAAATTTACATTATATAAGACGGACCTTGGCCTATATACAATTTACAGGGACCAATATTTTATCAAAATAAAATCTGACACAAAGGCCGTACAGAAATTTTTTACAAAATTACTGGGACATAGGGCAGACAATGCACCTACGAATATAGAAGATATTTAACCCGCCCGCCACTAATTGAAAAGAAAACCGGATGGTTTGCGCTCTAAATGAGATCTGAATACCTTTAGGCTGGCTACAACCCAACCCGTTTCATTGGGACCTGAGCCGAAATGTCATTGGTAGTTTCCTTTTGATGCTTAAGGAGATTGCCCTGTAGTAAATGACCTTTAATTAGTCATAACATAAATAACATAAGCTAGCCGTAAAACTTTGAATACTTAGTTTGCATAAATTAAAACCGATATTATCAAAATGTTGAATCCTTTTCGCAAAAACCCATTGCTTTACATTTCCGTTGGAATCCTTTTGATATGTACAATCGTAGTGTTCATAGCTACGGAAGCAACCTATGAGGCCATTGAAGTCGCTTCCATTTGGGTCAGGAACTATTTTGGATATTTCTACCTATATCTTGGGCTGGGCTGCGTATTTCTTTTGTTGGTCATTGCACTATCCCCTTTAGGAAAAATAAAACTGGGCAGAAAAAATGAAAGACCTGAATTTACCACTTGGGCATGGACGGCCATGCTTTATAGTGCCGGTATGGGTGCTGGAATCTTGCTCCGTGCAGTTCAGGAACCTGTTTTTATGCAGCAAAACCCTCCCTTCCCTTCAGATTTGCCATCGGAAATCCTAGCCTTGGAATTCACCTTTTATCAGTGGGGATTTACGGCCTGGGCATTTTATGGACTTTTTGCCATGACCCTAGGTTATTATCTTTTTGTTAGAAAGAAAAAAGTACTCATCAGCTCTACCATTGGGGACATATTGCCCAATAAGGCGGCAAGAACAGGAATTGATGCCCTTACCATTATGACCACGGTATTTGGTCTGGTTGCGGCCATAGGCCTGGGAACAACCCAAATTAATGGAGGCCTAAATCATATCACCTCTTCCAATTTCGGCTTAGCCACTACGCTATTGCTCACCACCCTTATCTCGGTGTTGGCTTTCTATTCTGCTTGGAAAGGGGTTAACAAAGGAATTCAGATACTTTCAAAGGTAAACATCCTTATCACCTTGGTGGTATTGATTTTTGCCCTTGTTCACAGCGACATCCTTAAGGTTGTAAACCATTTTTTAGTGGCTACCTTCCACTACATAATTGATTTCATACCCCTGAGTTTGGCCTATGGCAGTTATGATCCAGGCATGGCTTTTCTCACTGATTGGACCTTCTACTATTGGGCATTTTGGTTGGCATGGGCACCTTTTACAGGAATCTTTATTGCCAGGATCTCCAAAGGGCGTAGCCTAAGACAGTTGTTATTGGGTGTTTTGGTCATCCCCAGTTTGGGTACCTTTTTTTGGTTTTCAGTATTTGGAACCTCGGCCTTCCAACTCATTGAGGGATGGGGAAGTTATAACAACGAATTTAATGGTGTGTTTTCCTCTATTTTTGTTTTCTTCGGCAACTACCCTTTCGCCACATTCCTTAATATTACCACCATATTATTATTGATAGGTTTTTTGGTAACTTCCGTTGATTCTGCTGTTTTTGTATTGAGTATGTTTTCGGATAAAGGCAAACAAGAACCCAGCAAAAAACATCGCCTAATTTGGTCCCTCTTTATTTTTTTGGCTACAATTGCCCTAATTCTATTGGGCAATGCAAAACCAGAGGTAGATGTATTAAGTGCCGCACAAAAGCTATTGATTATCACTTCACTTCCCTTTGCCTTTTTTATGGTCTTTATGGCCATAGTTTTTATCAAGGAGCTACTGAAATACCATAGGTATTATACTTTAATAGGTAAGGAACAAAAACCAATGGATAAATAATTACTCTTTTGGAAGAAACACCTCTGCCATCATACAGCGTGCACTGCCGCCTCCGCAGGTTTCAATAGTATCCAACGAACTATGGATGATGGCACAATGCTTTTCCAACGCCCTTAACTGTTCCTGTCTTAAACTAGTGTAAGCTGCCGTACTCATTACCAAATAGCGTTTTTCTCCCATTCCGAAGACCTGTAGCATATTCCCGGCAAAATGGTGCATCTGTTTTTCGGAAATAGTAATAATTTCCTTGCCATCTTGTTTTAAATGGCTCACGACATTCTTTTTTTCTTTTTTGTCATCAATGGAATCCAAACATATTACCGCAAACGTTTCTGCCAAACACATCATTACGTTGGTATGATAAATAGGTTTTCGGGTACCCGCTACGGATTGATTGGCAGTGAATACAATAGGAGTATATTCAAAATCTTCACAAAACTCTATAAACAAATCCTCATGCGCCCTATCTGAGAGGGCACAATAGGCTTTTTCATTCACCCTGTCCAATACAACACTTCCTGTGCCTTCCAAAAAATAGCCCTCCTCCTCAGCCGAGGTATAATCCATTATATTTTCTATAATAAACCCCCTCTGCTCCAAAAGTGCCAGAATATCATCCCTTCGTTCATTTCTTCTATTCTCGGCGAACATAGGATAAATCCCCACTGTTCCATCGGCATGGAAGGACACCCAATTATTGGGAAATATGGAATCCGGGGTATCCACATCCTTTTTGTCATCTACCACTATAACATTTACCCCTTTTTCCCTCAACTCCAAAACAAAAGCATCGAATTCCTCCTGCGCCTTCAAATTTATTTCCTGGTTTTTTAGATCAAGATCTTCCTGAAAATAGTTATTCACGGCAGTTTGCTCGTTCATTCGAAAATTCACTGGGCGCACCATCAAAATAGTATTGGTAATTTGCATTTTATTAGTCACTTTTCAAATTGGGTATTACAAAACTTTCCATCATTAAAACTGTGCAAATTTAGCTTAATTATTTCCTGGAACGGATTATATGCAAAAATTGGCACCTGAACTATACTATTCCCTCACCAAGGGCAAGGTGCTACACCTTAAAAGCCCCTCTTGTTTGGCTATCTCCGAATAAGCTATTTCCTCCACCGTAAAACCGTGTTCCCGCAACCAGTTGTTCAACCTTGTAAAATTACGCTCAGAAACCACCACATTGGGGGATATGGAAAAAACATTGCTTACCATATTATACATTTCCTCTTTCCCGATCTCGAATACGTTGTCGCTTCCAAAATAATCCAGCAACCATTGATACTCCTCTTCCCTTAAAAATCCATTCTTATGTAAAATGGCCTTATTTTTTCCAACGGGCTGAAAACAACAGTCCAAATGCAGGGCATTTTCCCTGGCATTGGTATTCGACTTTCTAAGTTCAAAAGCCTTTACCTTTTTATTTGGGAATTGACTGGCAATAAAATCTACCGCTTCCTGGTTGGTACGTGCCGTAATATAATCCGCATAATCCGAACCCGTATATGTGCCCATAAAAATATACTCTCCCCATGGCATAACGTCCCCTCCCTCTACATGAACCTCTTCTGGGGGATAGATTATCTGATCTTCATCTATTTTATTCAACACATATTTAATAGCCTGAAATTCCTTTTCCCTATCCGGAAGAATATTCGCCTTCACCAGCTTATCCCCAATAACAAAAGCAATATCCCGTGAAAATATTTGATTACAATCCTTCAAGACTTTGGGCCTAAACACTTGAACATCGTATTTGGCAAATACTTGGGCAAAACCGTCCATTTCCCTTACCATATCCACCTCTTTGGGGTAGGTGCCGGCCAAAATATGCTCCAATGACTTGGGATCATAGGCTTCCTCTGGTTTCGGAATAGGGCCACAGCTTTTAGCCGTTCCCAATACCACAGATCTTAAGCGTGAAGTTTCATCCTGTACGTTCAACTTTAGCATACCTGCTTTTTAAGTAAAGATAGAAATACTTATTCTGATAAATAAAAACTGCCCTTTGTATATTTAACACAAAGGGCAGTGGCATAGAATTTGTGTTTTTTCTATCTCTTGTCCAAAGCAACAAAGGATCTGCTCTTTTCTCCAATATATACCTGTCTTGGTCTACCGATAGGCTCATTATTCAACCTCATTTCCCTCCATTGGGCAATCCAGCCCGGTAGGCGTCCCAAAGCAAACATAACGGTGAACATTTCTGTTGGAATACCTAGTGCCCTATATATTATTCCAGAGTAAAAATCAACGTTGGGATATAATTTTCTGTCTACAAAATATTTATCTTCCAAGGCCTCTTTTGCCAATCCTTTAGCTATATCCAAGATTGGATCATCTATACCCAAATCTCCAAGAACTTCCTCAGCTGCGAGTTTAATAATCTTTGCCCTGGGATCAAAATTCTTGTACACTCTATGTCCAAAGCCCATTAAACGAAAAGGATCGTTCTTGTCCTTGGCCTTGGCCATATACTTTTTGGTATCCCCTCCATCGGCCTCTATAGCCTCCAACATTTCCAAAACCGCCTGATTGGCTCCACCGTGTAAGGGGCCCCAAAGTGCACAGATCCCGGCAGAAATGGAGGCAAATAATCCCGCATGTGAAGATCCTACGATACGAACGGTAGAAGTAGAACAGTTTTGTTCATGGTCCGCATGCAAGATCAATAATTTATCCAAGGCCTCAATGACGATCTTGTTCTTTTTGTAATCCTGGTTGGGCTTTTTGAACATCATTTTATGAATATTCTCTACATAACCCAAGGAATCGTCCCCATAATCCAGCGGCAATCCTTTTTTCTTTCTTAAGGTCCATGCCACCAAAACAGGAAATTTGGCCAAGATCCTTACTATGGCCCAATACATTTCCTTTTCCGAGGATACGTTTACTGAAGTTGGATTAAAGGCAATCAGCGCACTGGTTAAGCTGGAAAGTACACCCATTGGATGTGCCGATTTTGGAAAACCATCCAAAATCTTCTTCATCTCCTCATCTACATGCGATTCAGCTTTTATATCTTCATGAAATTTATCCAATTGCCCTTGATTTGGCAATGCTCCAAAAATCAACAAATAGGCCACTTCCAGAAAATCGGCCTTTTCCGCCAATTCTTCAATAGAATATCCGCGATACCTTAAAACCCCCTTTTCACCATCCAGAAAAGTAATGGCACTCTCACAGGAGCCGGTATTCTTAAACCCAGGGTCTATCGTTATCATTCCTGAATTGGCCCTCAAAGTTTTGATATCTATAGCCAACTCATTTTCAGTGCCTTCTATAACTGGAAATTCAAATTTTTTCCCGTTGTATTCTAATGTTGCGTTATTCGCCATTTTTTAAATTCCTGTTTTATTCAATTATTCGTAAAAATACTAAAAACACCCAAGGATAACAATTGAAGATTTTGTTATTTAATGAATAATAGTGAATTATTCAAAAACCTGATATGATTTGATTCTATTGGTTAATGGAATAAAGATATTTGTAGTAATCATCAACCGATTTTTCCCAGGTGAACCTCATCTTTTTGGCATTGGCCTGAATCTGCTTCCACTTTGGTTTGTCATTCTCAAAAACATCCAAAGCCTGATCAAGTGCCAAGATCATATTTTTAATTTTATCATCATAGGTCTTCCCATCAAAACTAAATCCAGTTCTCATGTGCTCCACAGTATCCCTTAGACCACCCGTATTGTGCACCAGACATGGATTTCCGTTACGCATGGCCAACATTTGGCTAATGCCACAGGGCTCAAATAAACTGGGCATAAAATATAGGTCGGTTTCCAAATATATCGAATCGATCAAATCTTCGGATTGACCGTTGGTGAAAATAAAATTTTTATGATCATAGCTCAATTGACGAAATAGCTCTTCATATTCAGGGGCACCTGTTCCCAAAAGCATAAAGATTCCGTCTACCTTTTTCAATCTGTTCAATATTTGCACAAATGCCTCCGGTGAACGCTTAAAGAAATAAAATTTCTGCTCTGTTAAACGGGCCACACTTGAAACTATGAATTTAGGCTTTTCAGTAACATATTCCATTACCTTTTCCCCGGTATGCGCCAAAAAATCGGCTTTATATTTCTTGGATTCCTCCTGTAGCCACCTAAATAATGCCTTGACGATATTTCTGTACAACAATCCCTTTTCGGCCGCACGAATATTCTTGTAATTGGAACCATTGAGAATCCCGAACAACCTCCCTTGATTGTTTGCCTCCTGTAAGTCCATTTCCAAACCTTCACCTCCTATAAATTCAGGTGGATTGCTCGGTCTTAGTACATCCTCCTTATACGAGGGGGATACGGTATGTACGGCATCGGCCAATCGAATACCTACAGCCATAAGATTAATACAATCTTGGTACCTATAGTCCATCAACTTCTTTTCATCTATGGATACATTGGGAAACCAATTTCCTAGGGATGAGTAATTATTATAGAACGGTCGTATACCTTGAATGGCCAGATTATGAATGGTATAGACATAGCGCATTTTCTTAAGGGCCTGATATTCGGGGTGATAGGTTTTTAGAAACAAAACCAAACTGGAATGCCAATCGTGCATATGAACTATATCCAATTCCCCAAAAGCCCCAACCTTTATTGCCTCGGCCACGGCCGTACAAAAAATAGTGAACTTAATGTTATCCGTAAAAAAAGCCTCTTCCGGATCATCATGATAAATATGTCCTATTTCACCACCGGTAATTTCAGGATGGTGTATTACGTAATGATGTAAATTTGCAAATTCCTTTTTGGGGGAGACTTCATATAACTCTGCCACATAGACCATCCCCCTCAGGTTTAAATTAAGATTGGTAATGAAGGTTCCATTTTGATGCAATCTTGAATAGGAGGGCACTACTACATGCGCCATATCTCCCCTATCCGAAATCTGCCGAGGCACATCCCTAACAACATCGCCCATACCACCGGCCTTGCACTTTGGAATACCGTCATTCTCAGCAGCAACAAATAGAAAATTATTCATTTAATCCAGGATTTGGTTATTATTTCGAGTATTAATTTGAGTAGGATAATATAATTATTTATTTCTGATAAGTAAACAAACCACCATGATATTTAAAAAAAAAGCCACTCTATATAGAATGGCTTTTTTTAACGTACTAAATTTTGTGTTATTTTATTTTGAAGGCATCCACTCCTGGATAATATGCCGTACTCCCCAATTCTTCCTCTATCCTTAACAATTGGTTGTATTTAGCCATCCTATCGGATCTGGAAGCTGAACCAGTTTTAATCTGCCCAGTATTTAAGGCAACGGCCAAATCGGCAATGGTGTTATCCTCCGTTTCACCTGAACGGTGCGACATAACAGAAGTGTAACCCGCATTTTTAGCCATATTCACCGCTGCTATGGTTTCGGTTAAAGTTCCAATCTGGTTAACTTTGATAAGAATGGAGTTGGCAATACCTTCCTTTATCCCTCTGGACAAACGCTCTACGTTGGTCACAAATAAATCATCGCCCACCAACTGTACTTTATCCCCAATTTTATCGGTCAAAGCCTTCCAACCTTTCCAATCGTTCTCATCCATACCATCCTCAATGGAAATAATTGGATATTTACCACTCAAGTCTGCCAAATATTGAGCTTGTTCCTCAGAAGTTCTAACGACTCCCTTATCACCTTCAAACTTGGTATAATCGTATTTTCCATCCACATAGAATTCTGCAGCAGCACAATCCAAGGCGATCATAACATCGTCCCCTAATTTGTATCCTGCCTTTTCTACCGCTTTTGCAATTGTATCCAATGCATCCTCGGTACCGCCGGCAAGATTGGGAGCAAAACCACCTTCATCCCCAACAGCTGTACTTAATCCCCTATCGTGTAAAACTTTTTTTAGATTATGGAATATTTCAGTACCCATTTGCATGGCATGCGAAAAATTATTGGCCTTAACCGGCATCACCATAAATTCTTGAAAAGCTATGGGAGCATCGGAATGTGACCCCCCATTAATTATATTCATCATTGGCACCGGTAAAGTATTGGCGCTAACACCGCCCACATACCTAAATAGGGACAATCCCAATTCATTGGCAGCGGCCTTGGCAACTGCAAGGGAAACTCCCAAAATGGCATTGGCCCCCAATTTCGATTTGTTGGGCGTACCATCCAAGTCTATCATGGTTTGGTCAACCAAATTTTGTTCAAAAACGGACATACCCAGAATCTCCTCGGCTATAACGGTATTTACATTGTTAACCGCCTTTCCTACTCCTTTACCCATGAAAGTTTTTCCTCCATCACGAAGCTCAACCGCTTCATGCTCACCTGTAGAAGCTCCTGAAGGAACAGCTGCCCTTCCCATTACTCCATTTTCGGTAATTACATCTACTTCTACTGTTGGATTGCCTCTTGAATCCAAAATTTGTCGTGCATGAACACTTAGGATGATACTCATATGTCTTTCTTTTATTTTTTAGTTAAATTATTATGCAAATATAGCAAAGGGAGCGCTTTTAACCCCACTAATACTGGCATTAATGACCCTTTGATAACAATAAAATAAAACTATAACGTTTTAGTTTACCGCAGATTGGATCATTTCGAAAAATTGATCGAACAAATAGTCTGCATCATGTGGCCCTGGACTTGCCTCAGGGTGGTATTGAACGGAAAATACGTTCTTATCTTTCATTTTAATCCCGGCTACGGTATTATCATTAAGATGAACATGGGTTATTTCCAAATTGGGATTGGCCTCGGTCTCTTCCCTGTTGATGGCAAAACCGTGATTTTGTGAAGTAATCTCCCCTTTTCCAGTTACCAAATTCATTACAGGGTGGTTTATACCCCTATGTCCGTTATGCATTTTATATGTAGAAACCCCATTGGCCAATGCCAACACTTGATGCCCCAGACATATACCAAATAAAGGTTTGTTGGATTTGATCATTTCTTTGGCCGACGCTATCGCCTCTTGCAGGGGATCCGGATCTCCGGGACCATTGGAAATGAAGTAGCCGTCAGGATTCCAAGAGCTCATTTCCTGAAATGTTGCATTGTAGGGAAAAACCTTGATGTACGCATCCCTTTTCGCCAAGTTTCGAAGAATATTTTTCTTAATCCCGATATCTAGGGCAGATACTTTATATTTTGCATCCTTATCCCCATAATAATAAGCCTCTTTGGTAGAAACTTTAGAAGAAAGTTCCAAACCTTCCATGCTTGGCACTTCTGCCAATTTCTTCTTCAACCCCTCAATATTGTCCACATCCGTAGATATTACCGCATTCATGGCACCGTTATCCCGAATATACCCCACCAAAGCCCTGGTATCCACATCGGAAATGGCCAACAAATTATTTTTATCCAAAAATTCCTGTAGACTTAAATCCGCATCGGGTCTGGAATAATGGTAACTGAAATTTTTACACACCAAGCCGGATATTTTCACGGAATCAGATTCAACTTCCTCGTTATTGGCGCCATAATTTCCAATATGGGCATTGGTGGTTACCATGATTTGCCCAAAATAGGACGGATCCGTAAATATCTCCTGATAGCCGGTCATACCAGTGTTAAAACAAGCCTCTCCAAAGGCAGTTCCTTCTTTGTCCCCTACAGCCTTACCGTGAAAAATAGTCCCATCGGCAAGCAACAATATTGCTTTTTTTCTTGTTTGATACTTCATTTTTTGGCGTTACAATTTTTCGTTTTGCAAAATAACATAAAAAAAGGATAAGCTTTTAGGCTTATCCTTTTACAATTATTAATATTTAATAACAATTTTACTCTTTAGCATCATCCGCTTTTTTTTCAGCTTTTGGCTCCTGAGCTTTTGGCTCTTCTACTTTTGGTTCTTCAGCCTTTGCACTTTCTGCTTTTGCCGTTTCTTCAACAACAGCCGTAGCATCCTCTGATTTTTTGCTTCTACCCCTTCTTGTAGTCTTTTGCTTCTTAGGCTTACCAGCATTATAGATTTCGTTAAAATCCACTAGCTCTATCATAGCCATGTCTGCGTTATCCCCAAGACGATTACCCAATTTGATAATCCTGGTATATCCTCCTGGTCTGTCGGCTACCTTTTCAGCAACACTGCTAAAAAGCTCTGTAACCGCATACTTGTCACGAAGGCTTTTAAAAACAATACGTCTATTGTGGGTCCCTTTCTCAACTGTTTGATTATTCTCAGTTTTTGATTTGGTAATCAATGGTTCCACAAACTGCTTTAGGGCTTTTGCCTTTGCAACAGTTGTATTAATTCTCTTGTGCTCTATTAATGAACAGGCCATATTTGCCAACATAGATTTTCTATGGGCCGCCTTTCTTCCTAAATGATTAACTTTCTTACCGTGTCTCATTGTTCTTTTCTATATTCTTTCTTGGTTTGGGTATTCCCAATGCCCGTGAAAGTTCAATTAATCTTTATCCAATTTATATTTTGACAAATCCATTCCAAAGCTCAAACCTTTATTGATCACCAATTCTTCCAATTCGGTCAAGGATTTTTTACCAAAGTTTCTAAACTTCATCAAATCGTTCTTATTAAAAGAAACAAGATCACCAAGTGTATCAACTTCTGCAGCTTTCAAACAGTTCAATGCTCTTACAGAAAGATCCATATCAACCAATTTGGTCTTCAATAGCTGACGCATATGTAATGATTCCTCATCATAGGTCTCTGTCTGTGCTATCTCGTCCGCCTCTAAGGTAATTCGCTCATCGGAGAACAACATAAAGTGATGTATAAGAACCTTTGCCCCTTCGGTCAAAGCCTCCTTTGGATGAATTGAACCATCGGTTGCGATTTCAAAAACCAATTTCTCATAATCGGTCTTTTGCTCTACACGGAAGTTTTCTATACTGTACTTTACATTTTTAATAGGCGTAAAGATAGAATCAACGGCTATGGTACCCAGTGGTGCATTGGATTTTTTATTCTCCTCGGCAGGCACATATCCTCTACCTTTATCTATGGTAATCTCCATGTTAATGCTAACCTTGGGATCCATGTTACAAATAACCAAATCCGGATTCAATACTTGATAACCAGAAATAAATTTTTGAAAATCACCTGCAGTCAATTGTTCCTTTCCGCTAACGGAGATAGATACTGTCTCACTATCAACATCGTCTATCTGTCTTTTGAAACGAACTTGTTTAAGATTTAGAATGATTTCGGTAACATCTTCCACAACACCGGAAATTACAGAGAACTCATGTTCTACCTTATCAATTCTAACAGAAGTGATAGCAAAACCTTCCAAGGACGAAAGCAAAACTCTTCTTAATGCGTTCCCAACAGTTAAGCCATAACCTGGTTCCAATGGACGAAATTCGAATTTACCTTCGAAATCGGAGGAATCAATCATTATAACTTTATCGGGCTTCTGAAAATTTAATAATGCCATAATTGGATCAGTGTTGTTTTTATTTAGAGTATAACTCGACTATTAATTGTTCTTTGATATTCTCTGGAATTTGCATTCTTTCCGGAACGGCAACAAAATTACCTTCCATTTTCTCTGAATTCCAAGTAATCCACTCGTAAACACTGCTGTTTGCAGAAAGAGCGTCTTCAATCGCTTTTAAAGATTTTGATTTTTCCCTAACACCAACCACATCACCGGGTTTCAAGTTATAAGATGGAATGTTCACCAACTCTCCGTTGACCGTAATATGTCTATGTGAAACCAATTGTCTTGCACCGCTTCTAGAAGGGGAGATACCCATTCTGTAAACAACGTTGTCTAAACGTGATTCACACAATTGAAGCAATACTTCACCGGTTACTCCTTTACTCCTATTTGCTTTGGCAAATATGTTTCGGAATTGTTTTTCCAAAATACCGTAAGTGTATTTTGCTTTTTGCTTTTCCATTAATTGGATAGCATATTCAGACTTTTTACCACGACGTCTGTTGTTACCGTGTTGTCCTGGAGGATAATTTCTTTTCTCAAAAGATTTATCATCTCCGAAAATCGCTTCACCGAATTTACGGGCGATCTTTGTTTTAGGTCCTGTATATCTTGCCATTTTCTTTTAGTTTGGAAACGTGATCATGAATTAAGGCTTATCCTTCGATAATCGTAACTACATCTCCTTGAAATACCCCATGGGGCAATTGATTACTATTAATTATACTCTTCTTCTTTTTGGTGGTCTACAACCATTATGCGGCATTGGAGTTACATCGATAATCTCTGTAACTTCAATTCCTGAGTTATGTATGGAACGAATGGCAGATTCCCTACCATTTCCCGGACCTTTTACATAAACCTTTACTTTTCTCAAACCAGCTTCATGAGCAACTTTGGCACAATCTTCAGATGCTATTTGAGCTGCATAGGGAGTGTTCTTTTTTGAACCCCTAAAACCCATTTTACCTGCTGAAGACCAAGAAATTACATCACCCTTCTTATTGGTTAAAGAAATAATAATATTATTAAAAGAAGCAGTAACATGGGCTTCGCCCACGGACTCTACTATAACTTTGCGCTTCTTTGCTGCTTTTGCATTTGCCTTTGCCATAATATCCTAATTATTATTTAGTTGCCTTCTTCTTGTTAGCAACTGTTTTCCTCTTACCTTTTCTTGTCCTAGAGTTGTTCTTGGTACGCTGACCTCTTAAAGGCAGACCAGATCTATGGCGAATACCTCTATAACAACCTATATCCATTAAACGCTTAATGTTCAATTGGTTTTCGGAACGCAATTCCCCTTCTATAGTCAAAGAAGAAACTGCTTCACGAATACGACCAATCTCATCATCGTTCCAATCAGATACTTTGGTATCCTCACTTACTTGGGCAGTGGATAAAATCTCCTTTGCCCTACTTTTTCCTATACCAAAGATATAGGTTAGGGCTATTACCCCTCTTTTCTGTTTTGGTATGTCTACACCTGCAATTCTTGCCATAATTACCCTTGTCTTTGTTTAAATCTAGGATTCTTTTTATTAATTACGTACAATCTGCCTTTTCTACGCACAATCTTGCACTCGGCACTTCTCTTCTTTATTGATGCTCTAACTTTCATCCTATTTGCTTAATATCTATATGTAATTCTTGCTTTACTTAAATCGTAAGGGCTCATTTCGAGCTTAACCTTATCCCCTGGAAGTAACTTAATATAATGCATACGCATTTTTCCAGAGATATGTGCCGTTACCACATGACCGTTTTCCAACTCCACGCGAAACATGGCATTTGACAATGCCTCAATTATGCTTCCATCTTGCTCTATTGCTGATTGTTTAGCCATAATCTATGCTACCTTTCTATTTTTTCCTGATTTCATCAAACCGTCGTAATGTCTGTTCAACAAATAAGAATTTACCTGTTGTACTGTATCGATCGCCACACCTACCATAATCAACAAGGACGTTCCTCCGTAAAACAAAGCCCAACCTGCCTGTACATCCATAAGCTTCACGATCACTGCCGGCAATACCGCCAACAAAGCTAGGAAAACAGATCCTGGCAAAGTAATCAATGACATTATCTTATCCAAATAATCCCCAGTTTCCTTTCCTGGTCTAATTCCCGGAATAAAACCACCACTCCTTTTCAGGTCATCGGCCATTTTATTCGTAGGCACTGTAATAGCCGTATAAAAATAGGTGAAGACAATAATAAGGAACCCGAACAAAAGATTGTATGCCAATCCAAATATATCCTGGAATTGAACTTCCATCCACTGCCCTACTGCCGTATTATTAAAGGTCTTGCCCAACAGTCCCGGTGCAAACATAATTGCCTGCGCAAATATAATGGGCATTACTCCAGAAGCATTCAACTTTAAGGGAATATACTGCCTAGATCCCATGATATTCTTTTCGTATCCCCCGGAAGCAGTTCTTCTAGCATATTGAACCGGAATTTGACGAGTAGCCATCACCAACAACACACATAATAAAATAACCACGAACCAGATGATCACCTCGATAAGCATGAACATCAATCCCCCGTTATTATTGGCCGTTCTGGAAATAAATTCCTGCACAAAATTCTGTGGCATATTGGCGATAATACCAACCATGATCAATAGGGATATACCGTTTCCGATACCCTTATCGGTGATTTTTTCACCTAACCACATTGCAAAAATAGTTCCTGCAACCAATATTATCACTGAAGGAATTACAAAATCAAGTCCTTTGCCAAATACGAAGGCACTATCCGGAACACCCAAAGCTCCCAAACTGTATAAATAAGCAGGAGCCTGAACAATACATATCCCGATAGTAAGCCATCTGGTAATCTGATTGATCGTTTTTCTTCCGCTTTCACCTTCCTTTTGCAACTTTTGAAGATAAGGAATGGCTATACCCATCAACTGCACCACAATGGAAGCAGAAATATAGGGCATAATTCCCAACGCAAAAATAGAGGCGTTGGACAATGCGCCCCCAGTAAAGGCATTCAATATTCCTAAGATACCACTATCAGTACTGGAGGCCAAAGCACCCAGCTGAGTAGAATCAATACCTGGAAGAACGACCTGCGCACCAAAACGATACACTAAAAGCAAACCAAGGGTAACAATTATTCTACCCTTAAGCTCTTCAATCTTCCAAATATTTGATAATGTCTCGAAAAATTTCTTCATAGTATTCTTTGCTTATAAACTTAGAGCCTCACCACCTGCAGCCTCAATTGCGGCTTTTGCTGTAGCTGTAAATTTATGTACAGAAACTTTAAGTGGGGCCTTTAGCTCTCCATTACCAAGAATCTTAACCAAATCGTTTTTACCAACCAATCCATTTTCTACCAGGATATCCAAAGTAACCGTATCCTTCACAGTTCCTTTGTCTACCAATTCCTGTAATTTTTCCAAATTGATCCCAGCGTAATCCTTTCTATTGATATTAGTGAAACCAAATTTTGGAACACGTCTCTGCAAAGGCATTTGCCCACCTTCGAAACCAATTTTCTTAGAATAACCAGATCTGGATTTAGCACCTTTATGTCCTCTGGTAGCAGTACCTCCCTTTCCGGAACCTTGACCTCTACCTACGACTTTGCCGGCTTTTTGGACAGCACCATCCGCTGGCTTTAAATTACTTAAATTCATAACACTAAAATTATATTAAGCCTCCTCTGTGGAAACTAAGTGTTTAACTTTATTTATCATTCCAAGAATATTTGAGGTAGCATCATGTTCCACAACCTGTCCTATTCTTCGTAAACCAAGAGCCTCTAATGTTCTCTTTTGATTTTGAGCCCTTTTAATACTGCTCTTTACCTGTTTTACTTTAATCTTTCCCATTCTATTCTTGGTTTTATCCTTTAAAAACTTTTTCTAAAGAAATACCTCTTTGGTTTGCAACTGTCTTTGCTCCTCTAAGTTGTAAAAGCGCATCAAAAGTAGCCTTTACCACGTTATGGGGATTGGAAGAACCTTGTGATTTGGACAATACATCATGAACACCTACTGCCTCTAATACTGCCCTAACAGCTCCACCTGCAATTACTCCGGTACCATGCGATGCAGGCTGGATATAAACCCTAGCTCCACCGAATTTCCCTTTTTGTTCATGAGGTAAGGTACCTTTGTTCAAAGGAATTCTAATAAGATTCTTTTTAGCATCTTCTATAGCCTTGGCAATTGCCGTAGCAACTTCCTTGGACTTACCTAGACCGTGACCCACAACACCATTTTCATCACCTACCACAACTATGGCCGAGAATCCGAACGCTCTACCACCTTTTGTAACTTTGGTAACACGTTGTACCCCAACCAATCTATCTTTTAATTCTAAACCTCCCGGCTTAACAGTCTCTACGTTTTTGTATTTCTGATACATAATATTCTTAGAATTTTAATCCTGCTTCCCTAGCGCCATCGGCTAATGATTTAACTCTTCCGTGGTACAAATTACCACCCCTATCAAAAGCAACCGCTTCTATTCCAGCTTCTTTTGCCTTTTCGGCAATAGCCTTACCTACTAGCTTAGCCACTTCTGTCTTAGTCCCTTTAGCCTTAGCCAACGCCTTATCCCTTGAGGAAGCGGACACTAAGGTTGTTCCGGCCACATCATCAATAATTTGAGCGTATATTCCAGTATTGCTTCTAAAAACAGCAAGCCTTGGCCTTTCTGCAGTACCTGAGGATATTTTTCTAATCCTCCTTCTGATACGTAGTCTTCTTTCAGTCTTCGTTAATCCCATAATGCTAATTATTAAGCCGATTTACCAGCTTTTCTTCTTAATTGTTCACCAACAAACTTAATTCCTTTTCCTTTGTAAGGCTCTGGCTTACGGAAAGATCTAATCTTAGCGGCGATCTGCCCCACTAATTGCTTATCATGCGAACTTAGCTTTATAATAGGATTCTTTCCTTTCTCGGATACGGTCTCAACTTTTACCTCTGAAGCCAGATCCAAAACAATATTGTGCGAAAATCCTAAAGCTAGATCCAATGTTTGTCCTTGGTTACTGGCACGATATCCTACTCCTACCAACTCCAATTCCTTTACCCATCCTTTAGAAACTCCTTGGACCATATTAAAGATCAAAGATCTGTAAAGACCATGCTTTGCCTTATGCTCCTTGGAATCTGAAGGTCTTGTAACAAATACCTGACCGTCTTCAACCTTTACAGCAGCACCAGAAAATTCTTGGGAAAGTTCTCCCAGCTTACCTTTTACAGTAATAACATCTTCCTTAACCTCTACGGTTACTCCTTCTGGAATTGCTATTGGATTATTACCTGTTCTAGACATCTTTCTAAATCTTTATAGTATTAATAAACATAACATAATACTTCCCCACCTGCATTCTCAAGCTTTGCCTGTTTGCTGGTCATTACACCATGGGAAGTAGAAATAATAGCAATACCAAGACCGTTCAACACTCTTGGCAACTCCTCGGAGCTGGCATATTTCCTAAGTCCTGGTGTACTAACTCGCTTTATTTTCTTTATAACCGGTTCTTTTGTGAATTTGTCATATTTCAAGGCTATTTTAATAGTCCCCTGAACCGCGTCATCCTCAAATTTGTAGCTTAAAATATATCCTTGATCGAATAATATTTTAGTAATTTCTTTCTTTAAATTAGAGGCAGGAATCTCCACCACCCTGTGGCCAGCGCTACTTGCGTTTCTAATTCTAGTCAAATAATCCGCAATTGGATCTGTAAACATAATTATTGATTTACGGTAACGGTTTTTAACACTAATGTTAAACCTGAAACCAGTTTATACTCTTTTATTACCAGCTAGCTTTTCTTACTCCAGGAATAAGACCGTTATTGGCCATTTCCCTAAAAGTAACCCTGGATATACCAAAAGTTCTCATGTAACCCTTTGGTCTTCCTGTTAGCTTGCAACGGTTGTGCATACGAACAGGAGAAGCATTTTTAGGTAATTTCTGTAATCCCTCGTAATCACCAGCCTCTTTTAAGGCCTTTCTCTTCTCGGCATATTTTGCTACAGTCTTAGCTCTTTTGACCTCACGGGCCTTCATGGATTCTTTAGCCATACTAATTCTTTTTAAAAGGTAGTCCTAATTCGGTTAATAATGATTTAGCTTCTTTATCTGTCTCCGCAGAGGTTACAAATGTAATATCCATACCATTGATTCTGTTAATTTTATCAATGTTTATTTCAGGAAATATGATTTGCTCCGTAATACCAAGATTATAATTCCCCCTTCCATCAAAACCTGTGGCCTTAATTCCTTGGAAATCCCTTACCCTAGGCAATGCAGTTGTCACCAATCTATCCAAGAATTCGTACATTCTCTCTCCACGCAAGGTTACTTTTGCCCCAATTGGCATTCCTTTACGCAACTTAAATGCAGCAACATCCTTTTTAGACATCGTTGAAATTGCTCTTTGGCCAGTGATATTGGTCAACTCATCTACCGCATGGTCTATAAGTTTCTTATCCGCTACAGCGGCACCAACACCTCTACTAACAACAATTTTTTCTAATTTAGGAACCTGCATTACATTTTTGTAACCAAACTCCTCTTTAAGAGCCTTAACAACTCTTTCTTTATATTCCTGTTTTAATCTTGGAACGTAAGCCATAACTAAATTACTTCTTTAGATTTCTTAGAAAATCTTACTTTCTTACCATCTCTTACCTCAAATCCAACTCTAGTGGTCTCTCCAGATTTTGGATCGATCAATGACAGATTGGATATCTGTAAGGGAGCCTCTTTCTTAACAATCCCACCTTGAGGATTGCTAGCACTTGGTTTTTCGTGTTTGGATACCATATTGGCACCTTCAACGATCGCCTTGTTCTTTTCACGGTCTACACTTACAACCTTGCCCTCAACCCCCTTGTGGTCTCCGGCAATAATTCTAACAGTATCCCCTGTTTTGATTTTTAATTTTCCCATTTTGCTATTTTTATTAAAGCACCTCTGGAGCCAATGATACAATTTTCATGAACTGCTTATCACGAAGTTCCCTGGCCACCGGTCCAAAAACACGTGTTCCCCTCATTTCCCCGGTTGGGTTCAAAAGTACACAGGCATTATCATCGAAACGAATATAAGAACCATCAGGTCTTCTAACTTCTTTCTTTGTTCTTACAACAACCGCTGTGGAGACAGCACCTTTTTTAATAGCCCCATTAGGAGTAGCTTCCTTTACGGAAACCACAATTTTATCCCCAACAGAAGCATATCTTCTTTTTGTACCTCCCAACACACGAATGGTCAAAACTTCTTTTGCCCCCGTATTATCCGCTACTTTTAGTCTAGATTCTTGCTGTAACATAATTATTTAGCTCTTTCTATGATTTCAACTAACCTCCAACATTTGGTCTTACTCAATGGACGTGTCTCCATGATCTTAACAGTATCGCCAATATTGCAATCGTTCTTTTCATCGTGTGCAACATATTTCTTAGTTTTCAACACGAACTTACCGTACATAGGGTGTTTAACACGTTTAACTTCTGAAACCACTACTGATTTCTCCATTTTGTTGCTAGTTACAACTCCTATTCTCTCTTTTCTTAAATTCCTTTTTTCCATAAAGCAGAACCAATTATTGTAATTCCCTTTTAGTTAATTCAGTTGCCAATCTTGCTACAGTTCTTCTTACTTTTCTGATAAGTAAAGGGTTTTCCAATGGTGTAACAGAATGGGCCAATTTTAAATCAGAATACTGCTTTTTAAATTCAGCACTCTTTTCCTTTAACCCCTCAACTGATAATTCTTTTATTTCTGATTGTTTCATGATTCCTTGCAATTATATTAAGCAGAATAGTCCCTAGCAATAATAAATTTAGTTCTTACTGGTAGTTTCTGTGCCGCAAGACGCAAAGCCTCTTTTGCAATATCGATAGACACACCGGCAACCTCGAACATAATCCTTCCTGGCAATACCACAGCTACAAAATATTCCGGAGCTCCCTTACCTTTACCCATACGCACCTCTAAAGGCTTTTTGGTGATAGGCTTGTCAGGGAATATCTTTATCCATAATTGGCCTTCTCTTTTCATATACCTAGTTGCCGCGATACGAGCTGCTTCTATTTGGCGCGATGTTATAAAAGAGGTATCCATTGATTTAATACCAAACATACCGTTTGAAAGTTGATGCCCCCTTCCAGAGATCCCTTTCATACGACCTTTCTGCATTTTGCGGAACTTAGTTCTTTTTGGCTGTAACATTTCTTTACTTCTTTAAAAAATTACTTTCTACGACGTTGTTTCTTCGGTCCTTCCTGCTTTCCACCTTTTCCCTGAGACTGGCTTTTGGCCATACCTACCAATGGGGAAAGTTCCCTCTTTCCATAAACCTCACCTTTCATGATCCATACTTTTATACCCAATCTTCCATAGGTCGTATGAGCTTCATGCAAAGCATAATCTATATCGGCCCTGAAAGTGGACAATGGGATCCTACCATCCTTATAAGATTCGGATCTTGCCATTTCAGCTCCGTTCAAACGTCCAGATATCTGAATTTTAATACCTTCGGCATTCATTCTCATGGCCGCTGCAATTGCCATCTTTATAGCCCTTCTAAAAGAAATTCTACTTTCAATTTGACGCGCTACACTGGCAGCAACAAGATTAGCGTCCAATTCAGGTCTTTTGATCTCAAAAATATTGATCTGAACTTCCTTGTCCGTAATCTTTTTAAGCTCCTCCTTTAGTTTATCAACTTCCTGACCACCTTTTCCAATGATTATACCTGGTCTTGCAGTGGTAATGGTAACCGTAATCAACTTAAGGGTACGCTCTATAATAATTCTAGACACACTTGCTTTTGCCAAACGTGCATGAACATATTTTCTGATCTTATCGTCTTCGGCAAGTTTATCCCCATAATCATTTCCACCGTACCAGTTAGACTCCCATCCTCTGATAATTCCTAGACGATTTCCGATTGGATTTGTTTTCTGTCCCATACTAAATGCTCTAGCTTTGTGTGTTATTGTTAGATCCCAAAACCAAGGTAACGTGGTTGGAACGTTTTCTAATTCTATGTGCTCTTCCCTGTGGGGCCGGACGTAGTCTTTTCAACATACTTCCACCATCCACTCTAATTTCCTTAACAAAAAGTTCAGCATCCTCAACACTGGCATCCTCATTCTTGGACTGCCAGTTGGCTATTGCGGAAAGCAATAACTTCTCCAATCTACGAGATGATTCCTTTTGGTTGAATTTCAAAATAGCAAGCGCTTTCTCCACTTTTACACCTCTAACCAAATCCGCCACCAAGCGCATTTTTCTAGGGGAAGTAGGGCAATTATTCAACTTTGCAAACGCTATTTGCTGCTTCTCCGCCTTAATTCTTTCGGCCATTTGTTTTTTACGAACTCCCATAGCTTACTTTTTTCCTTTATTTTTTGCTCCGGCATGACCCCTAAAAGATCGTGTTGGAGAAAATTCACCTAATTTGTGACCCACCATGTTCTCTGTTATAAAAACAGGTACAAATTGTTTTCCATTGTGAACCGCTATTGTCTGACCTACAAAATCAGGAGTAATCATAGAAGCTCTAGACCATGTCTTAATGACTGCCTTTTTACCAGATTCAACATTTTGTTGGACTTTTTTATCCAAACTATAGTGAACGTAAGGTCCTTTCTTTAATGAACGTGCCATTTCTTTCTACTTTTTATTTCTTTCTACGTTCTAAAATATACTTGTTGGTACTCTTGGTCTTGGAACGGGTCCTGAATCCTTTGGCAGGAATTCCGTTTCTAGATCTAGGATGACCTCCAGAAGCCCTACCTTCTCCACCACCCATTGGGTGATCAACAGGGTTCATCGCAACCGGTCTTGTTCTTGGTCTTCTTCCCAACCATCTACTTCTACCAGCCTTCCCGGACACCAATAACTGATGATCGGAGTTGGATACTGCACCTATAGTGGCCAAACAATCCGCTAAAACCAATCTAGTTTCACCTGATGGCAATTTAATGGTAACAAACTTACCGTCCTTCGCCATTAACTGGGCAAATGTACCGGCACTTCTCGCCATTACCGCTCCTTGTCCAGGACGCAATTCAATTCCAGATATGATGGTACCCAAAGGTATCTCACTCAACGGAAGCGCATTCCCAATTTCAGGAGCAACCTCGGCTCCAGAAGATACTTCCTGCCCAACCTGTAAACCGTTTGGAGCAATAATGTACCTTTTTTCACCATCGGCATACGCCAATAAAGCTATAAAAGCTGTTCTGTTGGGATCGTACTGGATTGATTCAACAGTAGCAGCAACACCTTGCTTATCCCTTTTGAAATCAATAACACGATACCTTCTCTTATGACCTCCACCTTTCTGGCGCATGGTCATTTTTCCTTGACTGTTTCTACCTCCCGACTTTTTTAACGGAGCAAGCAAGCTTTTTTCCGGCTTATCAGTAGTAATGGCGTCAAATCCGTTTACTACTCTAAAACGCTGCCCGGGAGTGATTGGTTTTAATTTTCTAACTGACATTTTTTGTCTTTATAGATTACTGTAAAAATCAATAATATCTCCTTCTGCTACATCAACAATGGCTTTTTTAAAACCACTTGTCTTTCCGTGCTGTACACCTGTCTTGGTGTAACGCGACTTGCGCGAAGGACCATAATTCATTGTTCGAACTTTATCGACAGCAACACCATAAGTTGCTTCCACTGCTTCCTTAATCTGAATCTTGTTGGCTTTTGGATCAACAAAAAAACCATAACGATTGTGCAACTCGCTATCAGCAGTCATTTTTTCCGTAATAATTGGCTTTATCAACACACCCATGGTTCGCTTATTTTATTAAGTTCGATTCGATTCCTTCCAAAGAACCTTCCAACAACACTAGATTGTTAGCATTTAATATTTTGTAAGTGCTTAATTCTGAGTTAGTTATAACCTCAGAACGCTCTAAATTGCGTGAGGACAAATATACGTTATTATTTGAATCACCCAACACAATTAAGGATTTTTTATTCTCCAAGCCCAAAGACTTCAAAAATTGCTTAAAATCCTTCGTTTTTGGGGTTTCAAAATTAAAGTCCTCAACCACCATTATAGCATTGTCTTTCGACTTCAATGTCAAGGCAGACCTTCTGGCCAAACGCTTCACATTTTTGTTTAATTTTTGCTTATAATCCCTTGGTCTTGGCCCAAAAATACGTCCACCTCCTCTAAACACCGGAGATTTGATACTACCCGCACGAGCGGTACCAGTTCCCTTTTGTTTTTTGATCTTTCTTGTACTACCTGCTATTTCGGCACGCTCCTTGGATTTGTGCGTACCCTGTCTTTGGTGTGCCAAATACTGCTTAACATCCAAATAAACAGCATGATTGTTTGGTTCTATTGCGAATACAGCGTCCGAAAGCTCAACCTTTCTACCTGTTTCTTTTCCCTTTATATCTAAAACTGCTACCTTCATTACTTCTCAATAGTTACGTAAGCGTTCTTATGACCAGGAACACAACCTTTTACTACTATAAGGTTCTTTTCTGGAACAATTTTTAATACTCTCAAGTTCTGAACGGTAACCCTATCAGTTCCCATTCTACCGGCCATTTTCATTCCTTTAAAAACTCTTGCAGGATATGAAGCGGCACCAATGGAACCTGGAGCCCTTAACCTATTGTGCTGACCGTGGGTTGATTGACCAACACCGCCGAAGCCGTGTCTTTTAACAACTCCCTGAAAACCTTTACCCTTAGAGGTACCGATTACATCAACAAATTCTCCTTCCACAAAAAGATCAACTCCAAGAGTATCCCCTAATTTGTGCGCACCTTCTTCAAAATACCTGAATTCCATGACTTTTTTCTTAGGAGAAGCTCCTGCTTTTTTAAAGTGGCCAGTAGCCGCTTTATTAGCACGTTTTTCTGCCTTGTCATCGAAACCAAGCTGAAGGGCATTGTACCCGTCCACCTCTTCGGTTCTGACTTGGGTAACTACGCATGGTCCAGCTTCGATTACTGTACATGGAATGTTCTTTCCATTTTCATCGAAAATGCTGGTCATACCTATTTTTCTACCTATTAACCCAGACATATTTATAATTGATTATTAATTAATTACTATTTAACTTATCGACAAAAAAACAGGGTCAAAAAAATAATTCAACCCTGAATATATTTTTTTCCGTTTTTCCCTCGCGAAACGCTCAGGACATGTCTTTCATAATTTCAAATTATGAATTCCGAAATCAGAACTATACCTTGATCTCTACCTCAACACCACTAGGAAGTTCCAACTTCATTAGCGCATCAATGGTCTTTGATGAAGAGCTGTATATATCCAAAAGCCTTTTATAAGAACTCAATTGGAACTGCTCCCTTGCTTTCTTATTTACGTGCGGTGAACGCAAAACCGTAAATATTTTCTTATGGGTTGGCAAAGGAATTGGTCCAGTTACCACCGCACCTGTAGTCTTTACCGTTTTTACGATCTTCTCAGCAGATTTATCTACCAAGTTATGGTCGTACGACTTTAATTTTATTCTAATTTTCTGACTCATCTTAGTACGATTTAAGCTGTTAATCCTTTTGCTTTCTTAATCACCTCTTCCGAAATATTGGATGGGGTTTCAGCGTAATGTGAAAATTCCATTGTAGAAGTTGCCCTACCGGATGACAAAGTCCTTAAAGAAGTTACATATCCAAACATCTCGGACAATGGCACTTCACCTTTGATAACCTTGGCACCTGCCCTGTCGTCCATATTGGTCACTGTTCCCCTTCTACGGTTCAAGTCACCCACTATATCACCCATGTTTTCCTCAGGAGTCAAAACTTCCAATTTCATGATAGGCTCCATAATGACAGCTCCAGCAGCTTTTCCAGCAGCTTTATAACCCATTTTTGCAGCCAATTCAAAAGATAGTGCATCAGAATCCACAGGGTGGAAAGATCCATCCTTAAGAACCACTTTCATTCTATCCATTTCATAACCGGCCAATGGTCCATTCTTCATAGCGGTTTTAAATCCTTTTTCAACAGGACCGATAAATTCTTTTGGTATACGTCCACCTTTGATTTCATCAACAAACTGTAAACCAGTTCCAACAAAATCCTCATCAGCAGGTCCCATCTCGAAGACAATATCCCCAAATTTACCACGACCACCAGATTGTTTTTTATAGACTTCCCTATGGGCAGCCATCTTGGTCAACGCCTCCTTGTATTCAACCTGAGGCTCACCTTGACTTACTTCAACCTTAAACTCACGTCTTAAACGGTCAACAATAATATCCAAGTGAAGCTCACCCATTCCGGAAATAATAGTCTGTCCGGAAGCTTCATCGGTTTTCACCTGGAACGTTGGATCCTCTTCGGCCAATTTAGCCAAAGCCATTCCCAACTTATCAACATCTGCCTTTGTCTTGGGCTCCACCGCAATACCGATTACAGGATCAGGGAAGTTCATACTCTCCAAAACAATTGGGTGTTTTTCATCGGACAGGGTATCCCCGGTCTTGATATCCTTAAACCCAACAGCTGCACCTATATCCCCAGCTTCTATATATTCAACCGCATTCTGCTTATTGGCATGCATTTGGTAAATTCTAGAAATACGTTCTTTGTTTCCAGAACGATTGTTCAAGACATAAGATCCTGCATCCAATCTACCTGAATACGCCCTAAAGAATGCCAAACGACCTACAAATGGATCGGTTGCAATCTTAAATGCCAAGGCAGCAAATGGCTCCTTAACACTTGGTTTCCTAGACTCGGGCTTTTCTGTATCAGGGTTGGTACCCACAATAGCATCCTTGTCCAAAGGCGATGGCAAATAGCGACATACAGCATCCAACAAAAACTGAACCCCTTTGTTTTTAAAGGAAGAACCACAGATCATAGGTATGATACTCATATCCATAACAGCAGCCCTTAAAGCAGCATGTACTTCATCTTCGGTAATGGAATCTTCGTCTTCGAAGAATTTTTCCATTAAAGTTTCATCATATTCGGCAACAGCCTCTATCAAGGCAGCCCTATATTCCTTAACCTCATCTTTCATGTCGGCCGGAATATCCACTACATCAAAGGTACCTCCAAAGTTGTCCTCATGCCATACAATAGCACGGTTTTTAACCAAGTCGACCACCCCTCTAAAATCAGCTTCATCACCAATAGGCAACACAATAGGCACCGCATTGGATTTCAACATCTCCCTAACCTGCTTGCACACGTTAAGAAAGTTGGACCCCTGACGGTCCATTTTGTTTACAAAGCCCATTCTTGGCACTTTGTAGTTATCGGCCAATCTCCAGTTAGTTTCGGATTGGGGCTCAACACCATCAACCGCACTAAATAAGAATACCAGGCCATCCAAGACTCTTAGGGAACGGTTTACCTCCACGGTAAAATCAACGTGTCCCGGAGTATCTATAATATTAAAGTGATAAGGTTTGGTCTCATCTATAACGGCCCCATTTTTCATAGGAAAATTCCACTCGCAGGTAGTAGCAGCGGAAGTAATGGTAATACCCCTTTCCTGCTCCTGCTCCATCCAGTCCATCGTAGCCGCACCATCGTGCACCTCACCTATTTTATGACTAACTCCCGTATAGAACAAAATCCTTTCGGTAGTAGTTGTTTTTCCAGCATCAATATGCGCTGCAATTCCAATGTTTCTTGTATATTTTAAATCTCTTGCCATTTCTGCTTATTAAAATCTAAAGTGTGAGAATGCCTTATTGGCCTCGGCCATCTTATGAGTATCCACTCTCTTCTTAACAGCAGCACCTTCCTCTTTTGATGCAGCCAATATTTCCCCTGCCAATTTTTGCGACATAGCCTTTTCATTTCTCTTACGGGAATAACTAATAAGCCACTTCATAGCGGTTGAAATTTTTCGATCCGGTCTGATCTGCATAGGAATCTGAAAAGTAGCTCCACCTACCCTTCTACTTCTTACCTCAACATGAGGCATCACATTGGACAATGCATCCTTCCATAGTTCCAATGCCGTTTTTTCTTCGTCTGTCTTTTTCTCTTCTACGATATCAATAGCATCGTAAAAAACTTTAAAGGCTACCGACTTCTTACCATCCCACATCATCATGTTAACAAAACGGGTCACCAACTGGTCATTAAACCTTGGATCTGGTAAAAGTGGTCTCTTTTTTGCCTGCTTTTTTCTCATTTCTTCTTTTTGAGTTAATGGTCAATAGCCATATATAAAAAGTACTTACTACTTTAATATGCAGCTTTTAACAAATTTTTACTTCTTAGGGCGTTTTGCTCCGTATTTAGATCTACGTTGTGTCCTTCCAGCAACACCTGCTGTATCCAAGGCACCTCTAACGATATGATACCTAACTCCCGGTAAATCCTTTACCCTTCCGCCCCTTACTAATACTATCGAGTGCTCTTGCAAATTGTGACCCTCACCTGGTATATAAGCGTTAACTTCCTTCCCGTTGGTCAACCTAACCCTTGCAACTTTTCGCATTGCAGAGTTTGGTTTCTTAGGAGTGGTAGTATAAACACGTGTACATACACCTCTTCTTTGAGGACACGAATCTAAAGCAGCCGATTTACTCTTCTTAGTAATCGTGACTCTTCCTTTTCGTACTAATTGTGAAATTGTTGGCATACTATTTTTGTATAATAATAACTTAACCCCTCTTTTAAGGGCTGGCAAATGTAGTAATTATTCACAATAATTCAAACCCTGTGCAATTTATTTTTTATATTTTTTGTCTGCAAGATATTCAGTAGCCTAGATTTAGATCCAAATGCCCTTTAAAATAAAGTTTCAAAACAACAAAAGGTGAAAAACGGGGATGGCGGAATTTGAATCAAAATAGGTCAAGGACAAAGATTGAACACCATAAAAAAAGGGTTGTAAATTGACAAATCCTCAGCTTAAACGATTAATCCTATAAGATAAATCAATCAAAACCCCATATATCACCTAATAATTGTGATTATTGCGAATTTGTCAACAAATTATCGTTTTTTTTGAAAAAAATTCCTACAATAAAGTCAGACAGTTGTTTTAAATGTAAAAATGCCACTCATATATGTGTTAAAAATGTAACATTAGGACCTTACAGAGCCTTTTTTAACAATATTTTCTTATGCATGCATAAGAAAATGGTCCCAAAACTTGTTTTATTAACAAGGAATTAAGATTTTTGCAGCTGCTAATTCAAATAAACATAAAATGAAAACAAAGTTAAGTGGAATCCTAACGCTGTTTCTAGCGTTGATTGTGCAATTATCCTTTGCGCAAGAAAAAACGATTTCCGGTACGGTAACGGACCAAGACGGTCTGCCACTACCTGGTGTGAACATCTTAGTAGAGGGTACAACAACAGGAACACAATCCGATTTCGATGGACTTTATTCCATCAAGGCCAACGTAGGACAAGTCCTTGTATACTCCTATATAGGGCAGCGAAATGTTAGAATGACCATAGGAGCCAGCAATACCATCGACGTCCAAATGGAAGAAGATGCACAGGCGTTGGAAGAGGTTGTGGTTACAGCATTCGGAATTAAAAGAAAACCCAAATCTTTAGGGTATTCGGTGGCATCCGTAAAATCGGATGAAATAACAGAGAATTCCGAACCAGACCTTATACGTTCCCTTAACGGTAAGGTTCCTGGAGTAGACGTCAACGTCTCAACGGGGGTTGCCGGGGCTGCCAACAAAATTAATATTCGTGGAACAACTTCATTTCAAGGGGGGAACCAACCGTTATTTGTTGTAGATGGTACTCCTTATAGTAATGACGAATTGGAAACCTCCGATCAGGTTATTGATAGTGGTGGTAGTTACGAATCAGGGATATCCTCTTTGGACCCAAATGACATTGCCAATGTTGAAGTATTAAAAGGAGCAGTTGCAGCCGCGCTTTATGGTTCCAGAGCCGTTAACGGGGTTATTGTTATCACCACTAAATCAGGTCAGTCGGGCGGGTTTTCAAATAAGAAATTTGAAGTCTCCCTGAATAGCGGGCTTTATTTTGAAAAAATAGCCAACCTTCCAGAATACCAAAATACCTACGGTAACGGAACCAACTTCAATTACAATAATGCCAACGGTTCTTGGGGTGCAAGATTCGATTCTCTTGAAACCATCCCTACTTGGGGGCCACTATTGGATGCTTTCCCAGATTTATTTGGACCTACGGTTCCCTATGTAGCACAACCTAACAATGTTAAGGATTTGTTCAGGACAGGTATTGTACGGGATAATTCGGTCAACATTAGTACGGCCAATGAAAATTCCAATTTTAGCCTAACCCTTTCCAATCTTGATCAAGAAGGGTATATTCCTTATAATACATATAAAAGGACCAATATTTCCACAGGAGGTAATTTTAAACTGGAAAATGGTCTAAGGATCGGAGCCAATTTAAGTTATTCAGATAGTGAACAAGTAGGTGCTTTCTTTGGTGAAAATCAATATGCCGGAGCCGCTTCCTCCTTTGCAAGAACAATGGTACTGGGAAGGACATGGGATTTCAACTTACCTTATGAGCACCCGGTAACTGGCGCACCTGTAGTTCCAAATGGAGGTTATGACCACCCTTTATGGTCATGGAAACACAACCAGATAATAAGTAGTGTCAACAGAACTGTGGCCAATGTGAATTTTTCATATGATTTTAACGACCACATAAATGCCAGATATCAATTAGGTATTAACAAATATAATTTGGGAAGGGTAGAAATCACTGATAAAGGTTCTAGGGCAGCCGCTGGCATAGGCCAAGTAAGAACCCAAGATTACGACAGTGAAGAAATTGAATCTACCTTCTTGTTAACCTTTAATTATGATTTGGCCCAAGATTTGAACCTAAATCTAATGGTAGGGAACAACGTAAACCAAAAATCTACCCACGACGTTGGTTATACTGGTACCGGCCTTATTGCGGATGACATATTTACCATTAAAAATACCGCCAATGTCACAGCCGATTTTAACGATACTACGAGAAAACGGATAGTTGGTGTATTTGGTGATATGGGCTTAAACTATAAGGACTATTTATTCTTAAATGCCACCGCAAGAAATGACTGGTCCTCAACATTACCAAAAAATGGCAATAGTTTCCTATATCCTTCCGTATCCACATCCTTTATTTTTACGGATGCCTTGGGCATAAGTGGCGATATAATGAACTATGGTAAAATTAGAGGGGGATGGGCCAACGTTGGCCGTGACGCCGATGCTTATCAAATCAATAAAGTGTATGGCTTAGGCGATGTATATGCCGGACAACCCGTTGTCTTTGTACCCACCACTTTAGGGAATCCGGATTTGGTTCCCGAAAACACCGAGGAATTTGAAATTGGAGCTGATCTAGAGTTTTTCAACAGACGTGTTATGGTCGATTTCACCTGGTACCAGAAGACGACGACCGATTTGATTTCCAAAGTAAATGTTCCAACCTCTACCGGTTATTCCTCATTCCTTACCAACATAGGTGAAATGGAAAACAAAGGGGTCGAGATTGGATTGACACTGATCCCGGTTAGAACCGATAACTTTAGTTGGACATCCTTTACGTCATTTACCAAAAACACAAATGAAGTTAAAGAATTGATTGACGGATTGGAAAGGTTTCCTATTGATGTTAACCAGATTGCCTATGTTCAAAAAGGACAGCCATTTGGTGTTTTCTACGGAACGGCATTTGCCCGGGATGATGAAGGAAATTATTTAATAGAAGAAGGTGGCGGCGGTATTTTACAAGCCACATCGGATGCGGTCATAGGAGACCCGACCCCCGATTTTAAAATTGGGTTTACCAACACCTTTAAATATAAAACCTTAAGCCTGAGAGCTCAGGTTGACTGGAAAGAAGGAGGGGATTTTTCCTCATCGGGCCTAGAGGCATTATTAGGTAGAGGGGTAACCAAGGATACCGAAGACAGGGAGCGTACTTTTATAATACCTGGAGTATATGGTAATCCAACGACCGGTGAACCTATTCTGGATGGTTCTGGAAACAAAATTCCAAATACCACACAAATAACTATGAACAACCTATATTTCTCACCTACTACCAATAGTAACACTTTTGGTATTAATACAGTGGATGAGGGCAACATCTATGACGGTACCGTTTATAGGTTAAGAGAGCTTTCCTTGGCATACGAGCTGCCGAAAAAGTTTCTTGAAAAAACATTTATCGGCTCTTTGTCCATCGCCCTAATCGGGAATAATCTATGGTATTTCGCACCCAACGTGCCTAAGTATACCAATTATGACCCTGACGTAAATGCCTATGGAGCATCCAACCTACAAGGCATTGAAACTCAATCTGCACCAAGTTCCAAAAGATATGGTTTTAAGATTAATGTAACATTTTAATAAAAAAAACTATGAAAAATATATATAAAATAAATCTGAAAAGCCGATCAATGTTCGCTGCAGCATTGTTGTCCTTACTTTTCTACAATTGTAGCGACTATTTGGATGTGAATACAGATCCCAATAATCCTACGGTGGCACCCTTGGATCAGTTATTGACCAATATTGAAACTAATTTTAACGATATCACGGAATTTGAACTTTATTCGGCAGAAATTCTATCTGCCTATGTTCACCAATTTACGTTCCGTGAAGAACAGGATCAATACGGAACAAGGCAGGATAATTCCAACATACAGAATTCATGGGACAATGCCTATTCCGTTTTTGGCGAAACAGACATCATCATTAACCAAGGGACCGAGGAAAACGAAATGATCATGGTTGGTATGGCGAAAATCCTTAAAGCCTATACTGCAACCATCATTGTGAATATATGGGGTGATGCACCCTTTACGGAAGCTGCCCAATTGGCAGGTGGGATGGTGAGTCCCGTATTCGACGATCAACAGGACATTTACCAAAATGCCCTTACATTGATAGATGAAGGTATAGCCAATATCAATAGTGGTCAAGGTGTAAATCCTGGTACCCAAGATCTTTTTTATGGAGGTAGTATTGCACAATGGACCAGGTTTGCAAATACACTTAAACTAAAGCTTTATAATGAGATTAGATTATCTAGCTTGTTTGATGCAGGCAAACTGAGCACCCTGGTTGCCTCCGATAATTTTATGTCCGGAATTGCTGATGATTTTGAATATCCCTATTCAACAACACAATCCCCTTCTGACGAAAGAAATCCCCTATATACAGATTCATATTTGACCGGACAGGCTACACATTATGCCAGTCCCTGGTTTTATGAGATCTTACAAGGTTGGAACCCCAACATTCACAATGGTGTGGCCGATCCTAGATTACCCTACTATTTCTTTAATCAATTAACCCCTGGAGAATTGCCTCCAGATGTTGGAGATCCTACAACAGGAGATCCAAAGGCCGATTATTGGGATAGAAATACAGGATTCCATACTATTAGATTTGGTAGTGTAAGTGCCAATAGGGATTTTGCTTCCAGAAATTCTTCGACCTATCCAGGAATCTATCCTGCAGGGGGAAAATACGACGATGGTCAAGGTGGAGCCGCCGATACCAATGCAGGGACAGGTGCTGCTCCCCACAGAATACTGACATATCATGAATTTCTGTTTATTCAGGCCGAATTAATACAGGCAAATTTAATCCCTGGGGATGCCAAGGCCAAATTGGAAGAAGCCATCACCGCTGCTTTTGCAAAGGTAGATCAGGTAGTCAGCAATTCCGGAACAAGCCAAACCGTACCAAAACTGATTGGATCCACCGCTGTAACCGATTTTATTGATGGGATCTTGGCCGAATTTGACGCTGCCTCCGATACCAAGAAAATGGAAATCATTATGACCCAAAAATGGGTGTCGACTTTTGGCGACCCCTTTGACCAATACAATGATTATCGAAGAACCGGATTCCCTGTATTGGCAAATCCCGTAGGGCCCTCTCCTGAATACCAATTGGACAATGGAGATGATTGGCCATTGCTTGACAGTGAGACAACCCTATCAAGACCGTTCCAGCTTTCCTTATTCTGGCCACAAGCTGAATTGAACGTTAATGAAAATGCACCTACCCAGAAAGATGCAACTACGTACAAAATATTTTGGGACAATTAATACATAAAATTCACAACATGAAAAACATATATATATTAAGCCTATTTTTAGCCCTATTTGTGCTAAATACGTCCTGCGATGATGACGGAGGTACTTCGGCTATCGACACCTCTTATGGGGCTTTGCCCGATTTGAAGCTGGCAGACGGTAGTCCTGAATTTATTGTCAACACTACTTTTCCTACCCTGGAATTAAAATTTCAAGTAGATTTGAGTGTAGGCGAACCTCAGTCCTATGATTTAAAAGCGCTTTACAAAACTGTTGATGGCGACATTTATGGACCAGTGACAATAGATGCCAATGTAACAACTTTTCCCAAGGATTATGTAATTACCGGTTCAGAAGTTATAAGTGCATTTTCCGAAATTAGTTCATCTTCAGATATGAATGCCGGGGACAATATATTGTTCTACCCAGTTTTTACCATGGAGGATGGCACCGTATTGGAAATCCTAAATAAAGAAGGTCAGCCTAATTACTATGCACCGGATTTCAACGCAGTGGAAAATAATGCTTATACCTATTTTTTAGCTTATCCTGTAACTTGTGCTCCCCAACCAGGTGTATACCGAATTGACATGCACGATATTTTCGATGATGGATGGCAGACAAATGACGGAAATGGCGGAAATGGACTACAATTAATCTTGGATGGCGAGATTGTAGCTGAAGTAGGATTGTGCAATCCTTATGTAGACAGTCCTTTCGAATGTGTAGGCGATTATAGTAATGGCACCGCCACTGTAACTATCCCGGAAGGTACGGAGGTGGCCGTATGGCAATTTCCAGGCGACCAATATGATGAAATAAGCTTTGAAATTTATGGGCCAAATGATGAGCTCCTGTTAGAATCAGGGGTTGGCGAATCTGCTGGAGGCCCCTTAACGGTAATTCTTTGTGCCGAATAAGTTGGCAACCATAATTTACTTGTAAAAACCACCCTGAAAAGGGTGGTTTTTTTATTTACCTTTACCCCATGAAGAACACAGAACAAATCTATGGCATCAGGGCTGTAATTGAAGCCATAAAATCCAATGAACCCATAGACAAGGTTTTTATCCAAAAAGGCCTTAAGGGCGATCTTTCCAGGGATATGGAAACGCTGATCCGCAAAAACGGTATTAGCTCTTCCTATGTCCCCATTGAAAAACTGAACAGGCTTACAAAGAGTAACCATCAGGGTGTTGTTGCCAATATATCCCCAATCACCTTTTTAACCGTGGAAGAATTGGTTGAAAAAACATTGGAAACCAAGACAACTCCCCTTTTCCTATTACTGGACCAACTTTCGGATGTGCGTAACTTTGGCGCTATCATAAGAACGGCCGAATGTACCGGAGTAGACGGAATCATAATCCAAAAAAAAGGAGCTGCACCCGTAACCGCAGATACCATTAAAACCTCTGCAGGTGCTGCTTTTCGAGTGCCAATCGCCAAAATAGACCACATAAAGGATGCCGTATTCTATTTACAGGCTTCAGGAATAAAGGTAATTGCCGCAACCGAGAAAACGGATAACACCATATACGAAGTTTCCTTTAAGGAACCGTGCGGCATAATCATGGGATCCGAAGATGTGGGCATCTCCCCATCCATTCTAAAGGCTGCGGACCATATGGCAAAGCTTCCCCTACTTGGGGAAATTGGATCCCTCAATGTTTCAGTTGCCTGTGGAGTCTTCCTGTACGAAGCGGTAAGGCAGCGACAGGAATTATAGGATAACTACCCATTAATCGATAACATTTAAATTGCAATTATTCCATAGGAGTCGAGCCTTGGTACATCAATTCCTTTACAGGCAGGAAGTGTTAGGGTTTGCCTAATTTTCTTCTGTCCCTTCCCCTGAGTCCTTTTTGAAATGATATTTAACAATTACATCATCTTCTTGGCTAGGGGGCCTGCTCTCTATAAAATTCCCGTGTTCGTCAAAATGTTTTAGAAATTCATCTTCTTCCTCGTCATAATCCTCCTTTTCCCAATCATATTTTTTTAATTTGGGCAGAGGAGCCTTCATGACAAATGCCAAAAATATACCTGTGACAAATCCACCTAAATGCCCCTCCCAGGAAATACCGTCCTCCACTGGAAAAATGTACCACAACAAACTACCATAGATAAAGACCACCATCAAGGATAATGCTACCAAGCGGTAATGCTTGGAAATAATTCCTTTAAAAAAAATAAAACTCACCAATACATAGATCAATCCACTGGCACCAATATGGTGGGATGGCCTTCCTATGAGCCAGGTTATAGCCCCGGATAACAGAATTCCCCACAACAATACCCTAAAGGCTATATTCCTATAAAAATATGCAAGGGATGCCGTAAGTATGGCAATTGGAATGGTATTGTTATAGAGATGTTCCACAGACGAATGTATAAACGGACTCAAGACAATACCCCTTAATCCCTTTAAGGTTCGTGGATAAACACCGTAATCGTTAAAATTGACCTGAAACCGGATTTCAAACCAATAAACGGTCCAAATAGAGAGTACCGCCAGCAATGGAAGTATTATTACCCAATTGGAGAATTTAAAATAGTTGCTTTCTGTCATTCCTGAATTATAAAAATTAATTAAATGGCCCTGTTGATCCTCATCAAGACCTAAACCTAGTTTGCGGTACCCTTCTCAAGACGGGTACCTTTTTGATGCTTCATTTAAACCTTTACAAAATCGGAGGCTTTTGGCACTTATGTTCAACTTAGCAAAACGAAAAATAACCAACACCAAAACTTTACAAAAATGACCCCCTTTACCCATTACAAAATACTTAAAGCTACATTTAGTTGGCCTTTAAAGAGGATTTTTTTTGTACTGTGTTCCAATTACCCTCATTAGCGGAAATATAAAACTTTATTCAATAGTCTGGCCAAGAATCCATTTTCGGTAAAAATGTCATTCCTGTATTTCTTCCACTAAAAATTCTCTTTTTAAAGTCACGAAAGGAAACCTCCTTATGCCAACTTTGTTTTATTTTTACATTATGAACGAGCCACTAGCAGAGCGGGTACGCCCCAAAACCTTGGAAGATTATATAAGCCAGAATCATTTGGTAGGCGAAAATGGATCATTGACCCATCAAATTAAGAAAGGGATTTTGCCTTCCTTGATTCTTTGGGGCCCTCCCGGTACAGGTAAAACAACCTTGGCCAATATTATAGCCGTTACAAGTGGACGACCTTTTTACACTCTAAGTGCCATTAGTAGTGGTGTTAAGGATATACGGGAAGTCATAGAAAAGGCCAAACAAAGTGGGGGTTTGTTCACCACCAAAAACCCAATACTCTTTATTGATGAAATTCATCGCTTTAGCAAATCGCAGCAGGATTCCTTGTTAGGGGCCGTTGAAAAGGGATGGGTGACCCTCATCGGTGCCACAACCGAAAACCCCAGCTTCGAGGTCATTCCCGCCCTTCTATCCCGATGCCAGGTATACATTCTAAACCCTTTTGGCAAAGAAGATCTTATAGCCATGCTCCATAGGGCCATGGCAGAGGACAAATATTTAAAATCAAAAAAAATTAAACTCAAGGAAACAGAGGCCCTACTTCGACTCTCTGGTGGTGATGGCAGAAAATTGCTCAATATATTTGAGCTGATCATCAATTCCGAAGAAACGGATATCGTTACCATTACAGACGATCTTGTTTTGAGTAAGATCCAAAAAAATACAGTCCTGTACGATAAAACCGGAGAGCAACACTACGACATTATCTCTGCTTTTATAAAATCGATTAGGGGAAGCGACCCCAATGCCGCGGTTTATTGGTTGGCCAGAATGATAGAAGGCGGAGAGGATGTAAAATTTATTGCACGGCGCCTACTTATCCTAGCCTCCGAAGATATTGGAAATGCCAACCCTACAGCCTTGGTGATGGCAAATACAACCTTTCAGGCCGTTACTACCATAGGATATCCAGAAGCCAGGATCATATTGAGTCAGTGTGTCATTTATTTGGCCACGTCACCAAAGAGCAATGCAAGCTATATGGCCATAAATAAGGCCCAGCAAACAGTTAAACAAACAGGGGATCTATCCGTTCCCTTGGCATTGCGAAATGCGCCCACCAAACTAATGAAAGACTTAGGTTACGGGGAGGATTATAAATATGCCCATGACTATGACAATAATTTTATCGCCGAGGAATTTATGCCCAAGGAAGTAGCCAAAACCAGCTTTTACCGCCCTGGCAATAATCAGAGGGAAAATGCCATCAAAGATTTCCTAAAAAAACGGTGGAAAGATAAATACGAACTTTAAACTGGCTCAATCCAACAATGCCCATTTAATCACCAATACCCCCTCACACTCAGCACAGAGCCTATTCGCTGCGCTAACACCATTAAACACAAGAAAGCATCTTAGAATTTAATATTCAGTTCTTGGCCCATTAACTTGTCGCCCTCGTAATATTCAAAGTACCACTTTTCACCTTTTTTCAAAACCACACCATTATGTACTTCTCCTTCGGCAATATAAAAATTGGCCTGGGAGGTAGCATATATTTTTAATGTAATTTTAGGTGTGCTGTCTACCAACTGAAATCCGGTTGCAATGGCCTGTGCATATAATACCCCAACACCATCTGTTTTATAATCTACTTTTGGCAATGCTTTGGCGGGACTAATTTCCGCTTTGGTAATATTGGACTGTACCGGTTCCCTATTTTTATAGGACTGCTCTTCTAAAGTTGCTGTTTGTTGAACTACCGGATTCGGTGTACTTTGTTTTGGCTCCACATTGGATCTCCCTTCAATTCTTTTAACATCATTTTTAAAGCTAACGGCCGGGGCTGCATTATTCCCCGTTGGCTCAAATTTATATCCAATCCCTGATAAAGATTTAAAACATTCCTTTATAGCTTCCGAATAGGCAGATTTGAAGTCTTTCTCCTTACTACTACCTTCCACGGTAGTGTAGATCTCTTTAGACTGACAATCCTTGAGCGTTAAGGTTACTTTGGTGGTGAACATGGACGAATCATCCTTAAGGTTCAAAAGCAGGCCAAGACACCTGTTGGCCAACAGATCTTCGGGCATGTCACTGTCATAAACTGCCGTAAATCCATTTTCCACAAGATTATATTTGATCAAGGTACTGGTCTGATACTGATTCTCATGTTTAAAAGCTTCAAATTTGACCGGAACTATAATGTACTTGTATTTGTTTAATTCGGCTTGTGCCATACCATAAAAGCCACACAATAAGATAAGGGGTAAAAAAAAGTTTTTCATCATTTCAAAATTTCATAGTTAGTGTTGACAATGCCGCCCGGCGCTTTTTGAATTCCATATTCGATAAAATAATAGGTCCATCATCCTTTTGTGATCTATTTACGGGCAAAAAATTATAGACATAAATAATAATGAAAGCAAAAACTAAACCAATACGGCCTTACTCAATAAGAAACTTTAAATAATATTCCTTCTATCGGGGCCTTTAAGCACATAAATGTTGGTTTCAAAAGTTCAACTATTATTTCTTCCCCCAAGATATAATATTTAATCCTAATTGAAAAGAGGAGTAGTGACTATCCGCAAGGTTCTTATAGGCCAATAGGTTGTCTGCCATAACATAGATGTTTAAGGGACCAGCCTGTAGATTAAGTCCCAAACCTATATTGCTCCAGGAAAACTTATCTATTGTGTAGGTCGTTTTTAGTGCCAAAGCCCTTCCAAATCTTCTTAAATAAAAGGCTGTAAGTGCTGCTTGTGGCCCTCTTGGTCTGTTGATTACGTACAGTTGTCCCCCAACACCATTTGCATATTTAGTGTTATCCCTCCTTTTGGAAACCATATAATTACAATCGCAATCCATATTGCCATTGGAGGGTTCCCCCCAATTATAACGTATGGATCCATAGAGTTTGGTAGGCCTAAAATAAATATAGCTCTTATCATTGGTCCCATGAGGAACCAATGCATCCACCTCATCCACTAAATTTTGCCAAAAGTCGTCATTGGAGTTCGAAAATGCATCCGGTAAAATAACTTCTATTCCCTCCACTGTGGCATTGCCCTCTATGGTATAGTTTTTAACATCTGTGGAACTATAAATGAATCCCAAGTCCAATAAACTTCCGGTTATTACAGTCTGCTTGTTAAGTTTATAGGTAAATCCAAGATCTATCCCCAATCCCAAATCCCCTCCAAAAAATAATCTTCTTGTCAATATTCCAGGTAAAAGGGAACTGTCATTGTCCAGGGCGTCCTCAATTTCATTAAGACCGGAGGACCTCAATTCCAAGTCGGCATCAATGGTATTGGCCAAGAGATTGTTTTGTCCCTCATTGGTTACAAAATAGCCTTTGTTTTTAGTAGACGAAAAGTTAAAGGCACTGGAGTATATTTTGGCTCTTCCCCCAAGGGTAAGGGCCCCATCAATTCTTTTGTTTATTCCGAAATGAAAGACATTGAGCATTTCCCCCCGTGTTTTTAAATGTCCGAGGTCAAATTTTCTTCCCAATTGGTCGGCATTGCCCTCAAAGGCCAAGATGGCATAATCTTTAAACCAATAGCCAATGGCATCACCTTCGTTGTAAATCCCAAATGAAAAGAAATTATCTGGATTACGGCCGCGAAAACCTCCATTCAATAATTCAACCTGATAAGTGCCGCTTAGTTCGTCACGGGTATTCATACCATATATAGCCCTTTCCCTGACCTTTACATTAAAATCAACTCCGTCATCAGCAAACAGATCGTTTACCGTTAGCCCACTGCTCCCAGCCTGAAACGAAATCCCGGATACTACTGGGATTCCGGCATACCACTGAAAGTCTGTAGACATTCCGGGATTGATCATTAGCGCTTGGGGAATCTCCGTAAAATCGTACAAAATCTGTTTATTCTGGGCAGTAACAAAAATACAGCCCAAGAACCAGGATAATAAGAGAAGTTTACCTTGCCTCATTTTAAACGAAGTCTGAATTTACCACTGGACCTAAAAATAATCTTAGGGTCCGGGAGGTTGGATACACTATTATTATCTCCTAAATTAAGAACACTGACCTGAATACTGGAAGTATTCTTTATGATTTCAATGCTGCGCCCAGTACCATAGGCCACCTGTAATTGCAAAAGGGACGTTGGAGCCGGATCTATATGAAAATATTGGGTATCAATGGTATTTCCACCTTCATCCAAAAATTCAACCGTGGCCTCCATTTCCTTGCTGGTGGTATTTTCAATTTCGTAAAAAATAAATCCATCCAAAACCCGGTCCGAGAAAGCATCTACACTAAATCCGTCAAAATTAAAATCCTGGGAATAAAAATTCTGTCCGGGAATTTCATTTAACAGTCTTTCGGGTGATTCCAAATACAAAATACTGGCCTCAATCGTAGGAACAATTTCCAAATCATCATATTGGTCGAAGTTTTGCCTTTCTATACAGGAATAGAGTGCAAGCAAAAAAAAAGCGGGAAGCAAAATTTTATTTTTCATACCAAACTTTCCAAGAACAACTACTGGTACCGTGTTGTTATAGTGTTACTCTAAAGTATAACTCTATAAATAGGATTTTATTTCACTCAAATCGTGAATCATATGGCAATATTCGTGCTTTGGTTCATTATTGGCGTTGAAATGAAGGGTATGCAGGCCCACAGACTTTGCTCCTAAGATATCTGCCTCCAGGCTGTCTCCGATCATCAAGGAATTTTGGGGCAATACATTGGCCATTTCAAGAGCCAATTTAAAGATAATTGGGTCGGGTTTTTTAACTCCGGCCATTTCCGAATTGATTATATGCTCAAAATAATTGTGAATATTGGCACTGCGTAATTTTTTGTGCTGTATTTCCTCAAAGCCGTTAGTGATGATATGCAATTTATAATTGGGCTTCAAGTAGTCCAGAACCTCGGTGGTATTTGGAAAAAGATGGTTATAAGAGGACAAATGTTCTATATATTGATCGGATAAAATGTGAATTAATTCATTGGATATGGAATACCCCAGCGTATCAAAGGTAATTTTCAATCTTTGGAACCTCAATTCATTTTTGGTAATTTTTCCTTCCCGATAAAGCTTCCAAAATTCAAAATTTATGGGGATATATACTTTTAAAAAATCATTGGGCTCCACACTAACAGAATTCTCCGAAAGAATTTTTTGAAACGTCAAAGCCGAATTTTTTTCAAAATCCCATAGGGTATGATCCAAATCAAAGAAAATATCGGTAACAAGGTGCTTAAACATTTACTCGTTTTAGGATACTACTATATAATTTTTTCCAATTCAATTTACTTTCACCCCCAATTAATTCGTTCGAAAAAACAGTAATGAAATTACCGTTTACTTTTTTTGCTTCCAAATACAACCTTTCCACAGCGGAAAAGGCCTCTGTCCTATTCCTGTATTTCAATAAGCCATAATCGTGTACGGCAAAAGGATGTATCTTAATGGGCTGCTGTACCTCCAAGGGAATATCATAAAAATAAAAGGGGGTACAGGTACCTGCCCTAAATCCAATTTCGTGGGTATATCCCATGGTATAGTCATCCGTAAATCCTGCTTCTATCAAATTCCTGTACGTTTCCGGAACGTCTACCCTGTTATAGCGCATACGGGAACTACCAACAGGTCTATTGATTACATTGGAAAGATTTCTTTTCTCTTCCTTAAGCAGTGTTATGTCATTAAAGGAACTATAGGAACAAGACAGAGAAACCTTATCGTAATCCGCCACGGACTTGATCAGGTACTTGAATTTATTATTGTTGGGGGACACATTTTTGTCATATGTGGAATACTCCGCGAACTGGAAAAAGAACATACCCTTTACCTTGTTGTTCTTGTGCAATTCAATAAGCTCGTAGAAATTGTCATAGGGATCCTTTTTTAATTTTAACCATACCGAAACCCGGTCAAAAACCCTTCGGATCTTTAGGGAGGCAAGATCAAAAAGAAATCCCGACATACCCCGAATAAAACCTCTATGGGCAAAACAATGGGAACTGGAAACATCTATAATAGAGGTATAATTGTAATTTCTTGGTTTGTGCTTAAGATCCTTAAATTTATCCTTTAGAGCGGATAATAATTTTTGGGCCCAAATATCCACTAAGGGCTTTTCCAGAAAATGATGTTGAAAGGCCAAACTGTCTTTGGGTGAAAATCTACCGTGCATGTCCTTTACGTGGGGCAAATACTCTTCATACCTACTCAACATGTAAAAACTCGCAGAAAAAATATCAAAAGGCAGATTGCTTCTTTCCCCGGTAGCAAAAAAACAAGGTGTACCCTGCCAATCCGCCACATAGATCTGTATGTCGTTAATTCCCTGTTCAAACAACAAGTCGTTGCTCCGAACAAAGAATTCGTTCTGTAAGGGTTGTTTGGTGTAAGTTATCTTTGGCCCTGTATGTTTAATAAAATCCTCAACCTTGGTGGTATAGGTAACCTCTATTCCCAAAAGAGTTGTGAATATATGCCGCATAATATAACTGAAGCGATGTGTAATTTTATGGGTGTAGATAAGCAACATAACTTTTTACTTAGTCCTTTTTGTGAAGTCCTGCATTTTTGAATTCGGGAGTTACTACCGAAATCCATAAATTACAAGCCCTAAATTAAAGGATATTTTCATCTGCAAAACTAAAGTATTCTTTTTGTGTGATGATGATATGATCCAAAACTTTTATATCCAAGGCTTCTGCCGCTACCTTTAGTTTTCTTGTAATTTGTCTATCGGCCTCACTTGGCCTTAAAGTACCCGAAGGGTGGTTATGTGCCAAAATCAATCCTACTGCGCCAAGTTCCAAGGCTTGTTTCAACACTAAGCGAACGTCTACCAATGTCCCAGTAATACCCCCCTTGCTTAGTTGCCCAGCCTGTAGCACGGCGTTGGAATTATTAAGAAAAACTATCCAAAACTCCTCATGTGGCAGCTCTCCCATGGTAGGCTGTAAAAGTTCGAATACATTTTTACTACTTTTGATTTTCGTTATTTTCTGAGCCTCTTCTCCCCTACGTCTCCTGCCTATTTCCAAGGCAGCAGCAATAGAAACCGCCTTGGCCTCCCCTATGCCCTTAAATTGCATTAGTTGTTTAAGGGACAATTTACCCAACTCGTTCAGATTGTTGTTTACCGAAGCCAAAATGCGTTTCGAAAGCTCAACGGCGCTTTCGTTCCTACTTCCCGAACCAATTAATATCGCTATCAGTTCTGCGTCGGAAAGAATGGATTTTCCTTTTTGCACCAGTTTCTCCCGAGGTTTATCATCATCGGACCAATTTTTAATAGAGAAGGAAGATGGCTTTTGTTGCATAACCTAAAGATAAGAATCTTATAGTTTAATCATGATTTCAAAACAGAATATTACGTAGGCCCTGGATCAAAAAATTATGAATAAAAAGCCCATCTGCCATTTTCCAACGGAATGGCAGATAGGCTAATATCACTTATGTAAACCTAAAGTATTGAGTTTTAGAAATCCCTATAAGGGGCATCTAGGAACTTATTGGCCTCAGGTTCGGAAAATCTTGCGGTGGCATTATCCCAATGCAATGTCTTATTGGGGAAACGACCCGCAATAACCCCCAACAAAATAGTTTCGGTAAGTCTGGCCGAATATTCAAAGGGGGCACTACATTCGGCTTTGCCCAAACAAGCGTCCACAAACTGATGGTAGTGTTTGTTGCCTTCGGAATCATAGTCCCTCACCGGCTCCCCAATAGCCTCTTGATCCTTAATTATGGACAGATCCAGTTCCTGATATTTACCATCTACGATAAGTCTGGGCAATTCCATAAAATGCGGCAATAAAAGTCTACCTTTTTCACCGACAAACATGGCCCCTTGATTAGGTAATTTCTCATTATTGGGCAACCTCAGATCTTTATGTTTTCCAGGGGCCCCTTTGCCATCATACCAAATCCATTTTAAGGTATCCGCTGTATATTCGGTACCTGGAAAGGTATAGGTAACAGTGTTTTTTTCAGGAAATCCAAATCCCGTTGGTTTTCTACATTGGTTCTTTATGGTCATGGGCACGTCCAATTTAAGGGCGTTGTAGGGAGTATCAAAAATATGTACGCCCATATCGCCCAAGGTACCACAACCATAGTCCAATAATTTTCTCCAGTTCGCCGGATGGTAATACCCTTCCTTATAGGGTCTTTCCGCAGAAGTACCCAACCAAAGGTTCCAATCCAAATTATCGGGTACCGGATCTGACCCTTTGGGTTCTGGACCATCAAAGCCCCAGTTCTTTGGAGACCACGCCCTAACCGTGCTTACCTTCCCTATTATACCGGATTGGATCAATAAGGTAGCCAATTTATAATCGTAAAAAGAATGTACCTGAATGCCCATTTGGGTCACTAGGTTTTTTTCCTTTGCCATTTTGCGCATAGCCCTGGCTTCCACCACGTGATGGGTAAGGGGTTTTTGACAATAGACAGGTTTACCAATTTCCATTGCCATCATGGATGCAGGGGCATGGGTATGATCCGGGGTGGAGACTATTACCGCATCTATATCGCTCTTCATTTCTTTGAGCATCACCCTATAATCCTTATAGACTGCAGCGTTTGGATGCAATTTTTTGGCCTCTGCCAATGCCTTGGAATCAACATCGCAAAGTGCTACCACATCCACCAATTCATGGGAAGAAATGGAAGCAAGGTCGTTCCCTCCCATATTACTAACACCGATATGGGCAGTTCTTAAACGACCATTTTTGGACAAGGCCCAAACGGAGGATGGCAGAAGAGCCGTTAAACCCAAGGCTGCGGTACTTTTTAAAAAGTCTCTTTTTTTCATAAGTAAGTTTTTTTATTGTTTTTAACGGTCAAACCAAACCGACAGAATTAAGTTCTATAATTTTCTAATCTTTATATTTCTAAACCAAATGGGACTTGAGTGATCCTGAAAACCGATATACCCAGACTTGAACTTGCCATAATATTCCTCATCCTTCCATTTCCCGGAATTTTTTCTTTCATACCAATCTTTGGACCAAGGCACAAAAGATAGCACTTTTTTCCCATTGAGCCAGTGCTCTACTCGCTCCGGTGTAAATACTATTTTGGAAGAGTTCCACTCTCCCACAGGATTCAATATTTTTTGTTCCGGATCGGCCACATGCATGGCATAATCCGAAGCGGTCTGTTGTAGGGGTTGCAGTTCCGCAGGATTCTCGGTATGCCCTAGACTAAGGTTGTATTCCGTTAAATCATGGATTTTTGCATAGTTTTCATCATCGATCAACTGGTACTCTGGAGAGATATTTGGTGGCCCGGCATTGTGAATACCTTCCTTTAGGTGATAAAAAATTCCGCTATTGCCCCCTTTGGGCAACTTCCATTCCACATACAACTCAAAATTATCAAATTCTTCCAATCCATAGATTATATCCTTTCCACCCTTATAATCCTGCTCCAGTCCCAATTCGGTGTCAAATGTCAACACACTGTCCTTTACGACCCAACCGGGAGGCAAAGTGTCTCCATTGTATGCTCTCCATCCGTTGGTAGTTACCCCATCAAAAAGGTATATCCAATTTTCGGCTTCTACTGTTGTTTCAGCTTTAGCTTCGGGTTTGGCGTCGGTTTTAGTTTTACAGGAAGACAGTAGTAAAACTACAGAAAAGATAGTCGGTAGTATTTTCATTCAATTATTTTATTTATAGTATTAATAAAACTTCAAGATAAAAATTTTTTCACAAAAGACTTAAAATATGAAAGTGTAATTCAATCTTATTCCAGTTCCTGTAACAAACTCACCATATTTAGTGGTTTGGTGAACATTGTCAAGGATCCGTCCGGCTCATAGGTCCAAAGACTTTTTGGGCGATCCCAATACAATTCCACTCCATTTTTATCGGGGTCATTTAAATAAATGGCTTCAGACACACCATGGTCACTAGCTCCGGTCAAGGGATATTCTGCCTTCCTCAAACGGGAGTATATTTCTGCAAGATCCTTTCTTGTAGGGTATAAAATTGCCGTATGAAATAAGCCTACGCTATTGGTATGTGCAGGGGGTTGCCCTTTGGAATGCCACGTATTTAAACCAATATGATGGTGGTATCCACCAGCCGAAATAAAGGCGGCCTGATCTCCGTACATGGTGGTGACTTCAAAACCTAAAAGATTACAATAAAAGTTTAACGATCGTGCCAGGTCGGCCACTTTCAAATGCACATGGCCTATTCGTGTTTGTGAAGGAATGGTATATTTATTGTCCATTAGAGGAGTAAATTAAACGTAAATCTCAAATTGTTATTACTGCCCAGCAATTTCGTTCACCAACGACCCTGGATATGATCAATATTTATAAATTTTTAGGGAGTAGGCTTTAGTACTGTCAATTGGATAAACAGTCATGGGATAATTGCCAGAAGGCCTAACAACGGGCATTTCTACCGTCTTTTTCTCTGAATTAATTTTATTGGACCTCTTATGGTCCATAAAACCACTAAGCGCATCCTTAAAATTGAAGTCAAAAACAATAGAATCCTTTATCCCAATTTCCTTTTTTCCAAATGCGTTGGCCTCATGCTTGCTCCAATCCTTTACCAATAGATCGCTATTGGCATTTTCATCTAGGGACGATATGGCGAGTTGTTGGGCATTGAGACTACTACTGCCTATAAAAAATATTACCAAACATAAAAAGATGAAATATTTCATTGTATATTTTTGTGGGCATAACACAAGAGTAATTCTTTAAAACTCCTCGCAATGAATACCCTTTTCCAATTGTTTCCTTAAGGCGGTTACCATACTTTTCAATTCGTCGGGTTCCTTGCCGTACTCAAAGGTCACCTTGGATTTCTGGCCGGAAAAATTTTCAATCTCCAACCACTCTGCCCCTCCATCTGCACAATCCGGACATCCCAAGATTTCGGGCAAGGAATTAAATTCATTTAAATCTACTGTTTTTTTAAGAGAGTCCCAACTCAATTGGGTCATGTTTTCTGTACACTTAATGGGTTCTACCTGATTATTCCAACCCGAACGGGAATAGAATACCGTACCCGACCTTAACAACATCTCGTTCTTACAATAGCCCACACACATACCGAAGGATGTGCCATAACCCAACTGTTTGATATCTAAAGGATTTACTTCATTTTTTTCACAGGAAAGCAATATCCCAAACATCAATAATAGAAATGCACCTTTGTTCATCTGTAAACTTGTGTTAATAATTAAGCTTGCTCCTAGGAATTCCCTTTGAAGACTCACAACTTACTGAAATACTTAAATTAAGATGTTTATATTGTTCTTTGGTTGCGTGGCCAGGTTTATAATCAAGTAGGGATATTACTATTTACATCCTTAAGAAAAACAGATATTACCTCTTCCAAGGTATCCAATACCCCAGGATTGGTACAGTTGATTAGAATGGAGAAAACCATATCCTGTTCAGGATACACATAAAATACGGCATATCCCCCTACCCCATTGCCTACATGGCCATAATAGGTCCTCCCCAACTTATCCTGGGTAACCTGCCATCCTAGGCCATAGTAGGTTGGAGTCCCATTAACAATCCCAGAAGTGAGGAATTGGGACTGAATTTTACCTTCCCTAAACTTGGGGTCCAAATATACTTGTCCAAAAAGTGCAATATCCGCTGATGTGGACAAATATCCCCCGCCAGCCAATTTATAAGCATTGTTTACAGGGATGGCCTTTCTGAACCCCAATCTACCCTTTGAATAAAAAGTGGTGCCGTTGGGAAGATGATGCCCGGGATTTTCTGGGAATGTATTTTTTAATCCACAAGAATTTAATATTTTTTCCCGAACATAATCGGCGAAGGGGATGCCACTTACCTCCTGCATGGCCAAGGAAATCAACACCCAATCAAAACTGGTATACTGAAAGCCTTTTCCTGGCTCAAAAAGAAGGTCATCATCCTGGAATAGGGCAAGCGACTCCTTTATCCCCAAGGGCTTGTTCAGACCATATTCCCCGCCGCGATAGCCTCTTATTCCGGCCGTATGTCCTGCCAACTGACGCAAACTAATGTTGAATTCCTTTTTTGGAAAGTATGGAACATATTTATAAATGGAGGCATCCAAATCCAAAAGCCCCTCCTCTACCATTGAGGCTAATGCGGCGGCGGCAATAGGTTTGGACACACTGGCAATCCTAAAGATCGTATTTTGTGGATCTATACGCGTGTGCTGTTCCACATCCGCAAATCCATAACCTTTCTCGAAGTATACTTCATTGTTTTTACGAACCGTAATGGCTAGACCTGGAACCCGTCGGTCATCGATAAGCTTTTGCAATATTTTATCTGCTTGGAGCTTGCCCAATAATTCCTTATCCCCACCTATGACCCGTTGGGAGGCAAATAAATTCTTTAGATATTTTATAACAGGATTCATCGGTCTAATAGTAAACTACTTTTAAGTTATGGGAAATAGAGGTTGGAAGCGACCGTAGACTTTGGGTGCTAATCAATAAAAATAAGTTCTCCTTTATACATTTGCTCTACCTCTACCACGGCTGGTCTATTAAAACTAACCACATCACCGGTGCCACGCAAAATGCCTTTAAGCGATTCCTGTGGACTTAAGCGCATATCGTTGGATCCCCTGTGATTAAAGCTAACGTTTTCCGCAATTAAAGCCTCAGCTTCCAGCCGCGAATCCCCAGAGGCAAAAAGGATGTTGAAATTAATAGTTTTACCCCTTAAATTATAATACGAAATTCCATTGGAAACAATGGCCAAATTCTGGGTGTCCAACTCCAAATTGAACTCCCCACTGGTATAGCCGGCATCAGGGTCGTTAAAGCTCTCTGAAATAAGGGTTAAATTGGGAAACGCCAATACACCATCACTTAAAATATCAAGTCCTGTGCTACTTCTAATCTCTGTAATATTGGGAGCCGTGACATATACCTTGGTAAGCCCATATTTTCGCGTAAAATTACAATCATTGGTATCGCGTAACAAAAGTCGGCCATCCACAACCTGCACCTCAACTTCATTACGCAAATTTTCTCCCGTTTCCACTTCTACCTTCAAAGGACTTCCCTGCCTTAGGGTCATTTCTACATTCTCATAGACCGTAATGGCGGTAAAATTAGGTACTTCCACAATTGCCCTGTTAATGTCCCCGGCATTTTGGAAGCAATCAGGGGCATTTTCACTGTTGCAATTCACCAGTAGTATCACTATGGCCAAGTGCATGCCATATCTGGCAACAATGGTCACAAGGCTCTTCCACCTTAACCCTATCTTCAAAATAAAATAGTTCATCATCTTATATCTTTTGAGCAGACTATCTGCCAAATTCATTGACCCTATAATCTAACTCCGACTCCAAATTCCACGGCTTCCGCTTTTGCCCCATGGGATTTTAGAGTTATTGCACCGTATACCTTTTCCGAAAAATAACGCTTTAGACCAATTCTATTATAGACCTTGCCCTCAAAATCAAAAGGGTAATAGACATAATAGCCCAATTGGGCTATAACGGACATTTTATTTACAAAGAGTTCATGCCCCAAAAACAATCCCACGCGTTTATAATCGTCGTCTGCCTGCACTCCATACTCGGGGAACGCTATTGACTGATAACGAATAAGTTCCTTTAAGAAGTTGGAAAAATACACATCTGCACCAAACTGCAGCGCACTTTTTCTGGTAAAGCGTTTGTCCATATAAGCCGAAAAAATGTAAAAAGCATATTGGCCGGAATCCACTACATCGCTCTCATTTATACCAGACCTAAAGGCGAGATTAAGTTTAATAGGCTCTGAAACCTTCAATTTTTCGGTTTTAATATAGTCCCGTTCCTGGCCACCATCCAAATCATAGGTCAACCCCACATTAAGGGCCATGGTGTTGGTAGAGGTATTGGGTGCCGTAACATTGGCGTTGGAATAATGAATTAAGGTTAATCCTGCCTTTAGCCCCAAGCCCTTAAATATATTTTCTTTGTGATAGTTCAACATTAAATAGGTTGAACTTAAAAAATGGGAACCATAGGCATTGTTCCTAAAATTCCTGTTCTTATCAAAGGGGTTGGTATTATAGGCTATACCCTGCCCCAACCTAAATTGAAGGTTTCTCTTAAAAAAATAAAAATTGTAATGGGCATATAGTCCATAATTCTCCCCCAAAGTACTACTGTTCATATTTTGATAAACAAAAGAAAAACCGGTATCGGGATAATTAAATAACTGTTGCCATTCCTCCTCCCCATAGGTCTTTTTATTGTACCCCAGGATAAATCCTCCCGGATGATTGGTAATCAAATGGGAAATATCCGTATTGTGCAATAGCACGGAACCGTAGAACTGACTAGCGTCCAAGGTATATCTCTTGGTTTCTTGCCGGTTTTGTGAAAAGCAAAAAGCTGTCGACAGACAGCTTATAAGAAATAGCTTTAGTTTCATGGGGAGCAAATGTAATGAAAAATTAAAATAGGCGTTTCTAAAACTTGGTAATACTACCTGACTTCCGTGAACACTTGAAATTGACTCAATACAGAATCCATCCCCATCCGTAACCATGCCCTTGAACGCTTGGGCCTCCCTTAAAACAGCTCTTTGGCAATGGCCTCGATATTATCGGATTTTCCCATGGAATAATAGTGCAATACAGGAACCCCTGCCGCTTTCAGCTCCTTGGACTGCTGAATGGCCCACTCAATTCCTACCTGTCTCACATCTGCATTATTTGAACAATCATCTACAGCATCTATCAAATCCTGTGGCAAGTCTATCTTAAAGACCTGTGGCAATAATTGCAAATGTCGTTTTACGGCAATGGGCTTAATCCCGGGTATAATAGGTACATTAATACCCATTTTCTTCGCAGCTTCCACAAACTCAAAAAATTTCTGATTATCAAAAAACATTTGGGTTACTACGTAGTCGGCCCCAGCCTCCACCTTTTCCTGCAATCGTCTTAAATCCGTAGTCAAGGATGGTGCTTCCAAATGCTTTTCAGGGTATCCGGCTACGCCAATGCAAAAATCGGCACTGTGAACGGTCTCTACCTTATCGTGTAAATAATTGCCGTGATTTAAGGCGTGAATCTGTTTTACCAGCTCCGAAGCATAGGCATGTCCACCTTGGGTGGGATTAAAATACTGCTCCTCTTTCCGCGCATCCCCCCGAAGTGCCATCACATTTTGGATACCCAAATATTGACAATCGACCAGTACATATTCGGTTTCCTCCTTGGTAAAACCACCACAGAGCACATGAGGTACGGTATCAACTCCATATTTGTGCTGAATTGAGGCACAAATACCCACAGTTCCAGGTCTCATACGGGTCAACCTTTTATCCAACAACCCGTTCCTATCTATGTACACATACTCTTCCCGAGAAGTAGTAACGTCAATGAAGGGCGGTTTAAACTCCATCAAGGGATCTATATTGTTATATAATTCCTGTATACTTCTACCTTTGACCGGCGGTATGATCTCGAAGGAAAACAATGTCTTACCATCCGCTTTTTTTATGTGTTCCGTTACTTTCATAATTTCTCCTCCTTTCCTTTCCCAAAGAAAAGGCCTATTAGCTATTATATTATTTATTACCCTCTACAAGGGTTGTTCCCATTTATTATTCCTTTCTGTTATGGCAGCCCCCAAACACTCCTTTCAGTAGGTTTGTGGCCGGGCTATCCACTTAATTTTTTTATGCCAAAGTCATAAAAAAGATATCGCTCCTATCCCTGCTGCAAAGACTATCCCTCTCCGTGTATATAGGAATCAAAGTCCAATTGCAATACTATATTTCTTTTCGAGACCGAGACCTACAAGGTTTTAAAACCTTGCTGGTCGCTGAAAAAATCTTGCAGGTCCCGGTCCTTAATCATCCGCAATATTAGGTGCCAACCATCGGGTGGCCTCCTCCATAGGAATTCCTTTCCTCGCTGCAAAATCGGCCACTTGGTCTTCCTTTATTTTGCCTACCCCAAAATACCGCGCTTCGGAATTCCCAAAATAATATCCACTTACACTGGCAGCGGGCCACATGGCCAAACTATCCGTCAACTCCACCCCTATTTTTTCCTTCACTTCCAGTAATTTCCACAACGTCAACTTTTCCAAATGGTCAGGACAAGCCGGATAACCAGGTGCAGGCCTAATGCCTATATAGGATTCCTTGATCAGTTCCTCATTGCTTAAGCCCTCATTGGCAGCATATCCCCAGTGATTGATCCGTACTTCCTTGTGTAAGTATTCCGCAAAAGCCTCCGCAAATCTATCTGCCAATGCCTTGACCATTATACTGTTATAGTCGTCCAAATTTTTGCGATAACCGTCTGCCAATTCATCCGTACCAAAGCCCGTGGAAACACAGAAACAGCCTATATAATCTTGCAAACCACTTTCTTTAGGGGCTATAAAATCGGATAGCGCAAAATTAGGTTTCCCCACATATTTTTTAGACTGCTGCCTTAAAGTCCTAAAAACAAACTCCTTCCCATTATGGGTAAGGGCTATATCATCATCATTAATGGTATTAGCAGGAAACAGTCCAAAAATAGCCTTTGCTTGAAAAAGTTTGCCATCCAAAATCTTCTTCATCATTTCCTTGGCATCTGCAAAAAGTTCGGTGGCCTGTTTGCCTACGACCCCATCGTTCAAAATATCCGGGTACTTGCCATGCAGTTCCCAACTTCTAAAGAAGGGGGACCAATCAATATAAGGCACCAATTCCCTCAGATCAAAATCCTCGAGTATTTGGATACCCAAGGACTTGGGCTCTACAATTACAGCCTTTGACCAATCCAATTGATATTTATTTTTTCGGGCCTCCCCAAGGGTTAAATACTCCTTGCGCTTGCCCCTATTCAGGAATTTCTGTCTAAAGTCGGCATAATCCAATTTAATTCCTTCCTTATATTTATTGGACGATTCCTTCTGTAGAAGGTCCCCCACTACCGTCACTGCCCTGGAAGCATCATTGACGTGTACCACCGCACTTTTGTACTGAGGGTCTATCTTGACCGCGGTATGCGCCTTACTGGTGGTGGCCCCACCAATGAGCAAGGGAACCGTGAAATTTTGCCGCTCCATTTCCTTGGCCAAAAAAACCATTTCATCCAAAGAAGGGGTAATGAGTCCGCTAAGGCCAATGATATCCACATTCTCTTCCTTGGCGGCATTAATTATCTTTTCTGGGGGGACCATGACTCCCAAATCCACGATCTCGTAATTGTTACAGGCAAGGACCACACTTACAATATTTTTTCCTATATCGTGTACGTCTCCTTTTACGGTCGCCATTAGGATTTTTCCTGCCGATGAGCTGCTACCTTCGGGTAGTGGATTTTTAAGCTTTTCCTCTTCAATATAGGGCAATAGATAGGCCACTGCCTTTTTCATGACCCTGGCAGATTTTACCACTTGGGGCAGGAACATTTTACCACTTTGAAAAAGATCCCCCACCACGTTCATTCCGGTCATCAAGTGTCCCTCGATCACCTCTATTGGTGCTTTTACACTTAATCGGGCCTCTTCAACATCCTCTACAATATATTGATCTATTCCCTTCACCAAGGCACGGGTAATCCTATTTTGCAAGGGTTCTTCCCTCCAGGTAAGGTCTATTTTATTTTCCTTTTCCTTACCAATTACGGTTTCCGCAAATTCCAATAATCGCTCCGTAGCGTCTTCCCTTCGGTTGAGGATTACATCCTCCACATGTTCCAATAGGTCCTTTGGAATATCATCATACACCTCCAACATACTAGGGTTTACAATTCCCATATTCATACCCGCCTTTATGGCATGATAAAGAAACACGGAGTGCATTGCCTCCCGTACCGGGTTATTGCCCCTAAAGCTGAAGGATACATTACTTACCCCACCACTAACACTACAAAAAGGCAGATTTTCCTTTACCCATGCGGTAGCCTTTATAAAGTCGAGCGCATTTAACTTATGCTCGTCCATACCAGTAGCTACGGGAAATATGTTCAGATCAAAAATAATATCCTCTGGGGGGAACCCTACTTTATTCACCAGAATATCATAGGATCGTTGGGTAATTTCCAGTCGCCTTTCGTAATTATCGGCCTGCCCTACCTCATCAAAGGCCATAACAATGACCGCAGCACCATAACGCCTAATTAATTTGGCATGCTTAACAAACTCTTCCTCCCCTTCTTTTAAACTTATGGAATTCACCACACATTTTCCCTGAACTACCTGTAGGCCCGCCTCTATTATCTCCCATTTAGAGCTATCTATCATGATAGGGACCCTGGCAATATCAGGTTCGGCCACGATAAGGTTCAAGAACTTTACCATAACCTCCTTTCCATCAATAAGACCATCGTCCATATTAACATCAATGATCTGCGCGCCGCCTTCCACTTGTTCCCGTGCTATATCCAAGGCTTCCTCAAACTTCTCCTCCTTGATCAATCGCAGGAATTTTTTGGAACCTGCCACATTGGTACGCTCCCCTACATTTACAAAATTGCTTTCGGGAGTTATCACCAAAGGTTCCAAACCCGAGAGTTTCAAAAACCGTTTTGTACTATGTTCTTCCTTATCCGTAGTATTGCTCATTATTTATATATTGACCTCGAAAAAAACACCTAAATGTGTCCTTAAAATGGCAAATTTGATAGTTCCACATTGCCTCCCGAGAGGATGATTCCTATTTTTTTATTCCTATATTTTTCTCTTTCCTTCAACAAGGCCGCAAATGGCACTGCACTGGAAGGTTCAATTACCAGTTTCATTCGCTCCCAGATTAATTTCATGGCAGCGACAATCCCATCCTCTTCCACTCTAATAATATCGGAGACCAATTCTTTGATAATTGGAAAATTTATATCCCCTAAGTTCGTTTTAAGTCCATCCGCAACGGTATCCGTCGTAATATTATATTCTATTTCCCCACTTTTCAAAGCCCTATAAGCATCATCCACCTCCCTTGGCTCAGCTCCTACAACTACACAATTGGTCCCCAAATAATGGGCTGCCAATGCCGTTCCCGCTATGAGTCCACCTCCCCCCACTGGAGTCATAATAAACTCCAAATCAGGATGGTCCTGCAAAAGTTCCAAGGCCGCCGTACCTTGCCCTACTATTACATTCAAGTCGTTGGACGGGTGTAAAAAAACTGCCCCTTCTTCTTCCACGATGGCGGCCGCGGATTTTTCCCTGGCCTCCAAGGTAGGCTCTGAAATAGTGACCAGCCCTCCATAAGCCTTCACTGCCATTGTCTTTACGGCCGGGGCACTGGAGGGCATTACTATATAGGCTTTTACCCCTAATTTTTTTGCCGCCAAAGCTAGGGCCTGACCAAAATTTCCAGAGGAATGGGTTACCACTCCTGCCTTTTTCTGGGTCTCACTTAATTGCTGTACGGCATTAATGGCTCCCCGCATTTTAAATGCTCCCATTTTTTGAAGGTTCTCACATTTAAAGAAAACCTCCGCCCCTGATAATTCGTTCAACAGACGGGAGGTAAGCACCGGTGTTCTATGTACAAAGGGTGCAACCCTATCTCCTGCCTCAAGAACAATCTGCCTGCTAGGTATCATGCTTATGTGCTTCTAAGGTATTTAGAATTCTAGGGGAATAGTCTTTAACCACATCGGCCATTGCCTTGATATGTTCTGGCGTAGTCCCGCAACATCCACCAACTATATTTACCAAACCCTTTTCTGCATATTCCTTGATTTGGGCAGCCATTTCCTCCGGGGTTTCGTCATACTCCCCAAAAGCATTTGGCAATCCGGCATTTGGGTGCGCAGATACGGCATGTTCGGTCTTGGCCGATAGTACCTCCAAATGGGGAACCAACTGGCTAGCTCCCAAGGCACAATTGAAACCTACGGACAATATAGGTATATGGCTTATGGAAATCAAAAAGGCTTCCGCGGTTTGGCCGGACAGGGTCCTACCCGAAGCATCGGTTATAGTACCGCTCACCATAATTGGAACCTCCATATTCCGCTCTTCCTTTACCTCTTCAATAGCAAATAATGCAGCCTTGGCGTTTAAGGTATCAAAGATAGTCTCTACCAGTAAAATATCCACTCCCCCATCCAAGAGAGCCTCTACCTGTTGCTTGTAGGCCAACCTTAACTCATCAAAGGAAACTCCCCTAAAACCAGGATCGTTCACATCTGGCGACATACTGGCCGTTTTATTGGTTGGCCCAATACTCCCTGCTACAAAACGTGGCTTATTAGGTTCCTTGGCCGTAAATTCATCGGCAACAGCCTTCGCTATTTTAGCCGATTCATAATTTAATTCGTAGACCAAATCTTCCATATGATAGTCTGCCATGGCAATAGTTGTACCCGAAAAAGTATTGGTTTCCACAATATCGGCCCCTGCTGCAAAATACAGTCGGTGCACCTCGGCTATAGCCTCTGGCTGGGTAAGGGACAATAGGTCATTATTTCCCTGTAAGGGGTGTTCCCAATCCTTGAATCGTTCCCCCCTAAAATCTTCCTCGGTAAACTTATGCCTTTGTAGCATAGTTCCCATGGCACCATCCAACACCAAAATCCTTTCCTTAAGTACGTCCTTAATATTTTTCATATTACTTTTCAAAAATGTTCGATTCCATAGACCAAACCAAGATACCATCACAAATGGCCCTAAACGATTTGGGACCATAAAATTAGAAAATTGACACCCGAAAAACAAAGTATAACAACCCGGTTGTCGGTATCAAAAAAATTAATAAAATCAAGTAAGGAAAAGTTTCGGACCTGCGTCTTTCTTTATGTTATCTATTCCCAAATGAAATTCTAGATAAATAGAATAAAACATAGGATTAGAACGTAGCACCTTCTTATTCTTCCCGATGGTTACCGATTAAGAAAAAGGGTTGCTAAGGCTTCACTGGGTCTAGTCCCTCCACCTTTCTTGATAACGTTTCAAATTGATAATGAACTAACTGCAAAGTAACGCAACAGTGCCCTTAAAAACAAGGAAACATTACTTTATTTTACGACTCCCGAAAATTCAATTTCAGGGAAATTATGATAAAACGAAACCTGCCAGATTTCAAGACCTGGCAGGCTAAAAGTTTGATCCCAATTGGGGATTAGGCCAAAATACTTTGAACTACTTCTTTTTTTGCTTCCTTCTTGCTACCATCAAATCCTTCTACCCCTCCTACAGTGGTATATTTCATTACATAACGCTTTCCAGGGTTGATCAACTGGTAGGCACTTTGGCACATCACGGCCGCTTCATGGAACCCGGACAAAATTAGTTTAAGCTTTCCTGGGTAGGTGTTTACATCCCCAATGGCATAAACCCCTGGGATATTTGTCTGATAATCATAGGCATTGTTTACCTTAATGGCATTTTTTTCTATTTCAAGTCCCCAATCGCCAATGGGCCCTAATTTTGGGGAAAGTCCGAACAATGGAATAAAATTATCCGCTTCCACATAGCTTTCGCCTTTGGCCTCATCATTGTGTTTTACCACAACGGCTTCCAAAATATCGTCTCCGTACAGTTTAACCACCTCGGCTTCGGTAAATAACTTGATCTTACCTTGTTTGGCCAAGTCAGCAGCTTTTTCCACAGAATCCAGGGCTCCCCTAAATTCATTTCTTCTGTGCACCAAAGACACCTCAGCAGCCACATCGGAAAGGAATATTGCCCAATCCAAGGCCGAATCCCCTCCTCCGGAGATTACTACTTTTTTATCCCTATATACTTCTGGATCCTTTATAATGTATGCCACTCCCTTGTCCTCAAAATCGGCCAAATTGGGGATCAAAGGTTTTCTAGGTTCAAAAGAGCCCAATCCTCCGGCAATAACTACCACCGGAGCATGGTGTTTTGTTCCTTTATTAGTAGTTACCACAAAAGAACCATCTTCCAACTTATCCAAAGTCTCAGCTCTCTCGCCCAAAGTAAACCCAGGTTCGAAAGGTTGTATTTGCTGCATCAGATTCTTTACCAAATCCCCAGCAAGAATTTCCGGAAATGCCGGAATATCGTATATAGGTTTCTTAGGATAAATTTCAGAACATTGACCCCCGGGTTGAGGCAGGGCATCAATAAGATGCGTCTTCAATTTCAACAATCCCGCTTCAAAAACTGTGAACAACCCTGTTGGACCCGCTCCAATAATAAGTATATCTGTCTTTATCATACTACTTTGATTAATTCCTATTTAATTATGACATCCATTAGGGCTTAGGCCCCTTCCTTTGAATGTCTCTCTTTATCTATTGCGCCACCACTTCGTGGCTCTTTAATATTTCGTTAAAATTTAATATGGCAGCCCTATGGCTTACCACCTCTCCAATAATGATAATGGCTGGATTGCTTAATTGTTCCTTAACCACTATTTCCTCAATTGAACCTATAGTCCCAATACCAACCTTTTCGTCTTCCCGGGTACCATTCTGTATTATAGCGATGGGTGTTGCAGATTTTCCTTCCTTCTGGAACAGCCCAACTATCTCCGAAAGTTTGCCCATCCCCATCAGTATAACGATAGTGGCATTGGATTTGGCCGCCAAGGCAACATCTGCGGATAATTTATGATCCTTTGTTGTTCCCGTAATTACCCAAAAACTCTCTGCAGCACCCCTTTTGGTTACCGGTATGTTTTGGGAAGCCGGTACGGCCACCGAAGAGGAGATACCCGGAACCATGGCCACCTCTAGACCTTTACTGGCTGCATATTCCATTTCCTCCGCCCCTCGGCCAAAAACAAAGGGATCACCTCCCTTTAATCTTACAACGTGACCGTGGGTTCTGGCCCTACTAACAATAAGGTCATTTATCTGTTCCTGTTGATAGGCATAGCACCCTTTCCTTTTGCCAACAAAAATATGTTCCGCATTAGGCGCGTAATTCAATAGGGAGACATCCACCAGGGCATCGTACAATACTACATCGGCCGCCTGCAAGGCCTTTATGGCCTTAAGCGTAATCAACTCCACATCACCAGGCCCAGCACCAACGACGGTCAACTGTCCATGGCCCATGGGTACCTGATGGGAAGCAGGAATTCCCACTGTGGTGTCAAGGTGAATATTATCTTTCTTACCGATCATTACTAAGCGTTTGTCAATTCCAATTTCCTAAAAGCTTCCACCTTGGTCAAAAACTCCTCAGCATCATTTAAATAGGCCTTTGCAAAGGACTCTGTTGGTGCATTCCGATTTAATTGAAGCACCATTTTCTCAAAACCTTGCTCCAATTTAAATTTCCCTGAAGCCACAAACAGCTCATCAAAATCCTTTATAATACTGATATGGGTATTTACCTTTGTATTTTCGGCCGTTAATAATGCTTTGGCCGTATTTACCATGGACGAATAGGAATGGTAGATACTGGCCGCCCATTTCCCCTCTTCCAAATTCAATTTAGCAGTTTCAATTTTTTCCTCACTGTCAAACAACAAGGTGGCTATCAAATCTATTACTACCCCGGCGCATTCTCCAATCCCAATAGCTTGTTCATATTTTTCAGAAGTTCCCCAATCAATAAAATCGGATGCCGTTAGGTTATCCACATCTGACAAAGGCTTTAGAAAATCATAAAAATACATTTGGCCCTTTTCTTCATAATATTCTACAAAAGGTTTACCATTGCCGTTGGCATCGTAATCATTTAAAATGAGTCTCAAAGATTCCGGCCCCCTCTTACTAGGTATCTTAATAACCTTATCTGCAAAACGGCCATTTCCGTCCCCAAAATTACCTCCTCCCAATAGCACTTGAAGTGCCGGGGCCACCAATTTATCCTTTGTTCTCACAGACATTCCCTGAAAACCAATATTGGCCATATTATGTTGCCCACAGGCGTTCATACAGCCGCTTATTTTAATAACCACATCCGGGTTATCTATATAATGTGGGTATTCTGCCTTGATCAGCCTCTCCAATTCCTCTGCTATTCCGGTACTACTGGCAATTCCAAGATTACAGGTATCGGTACCGGGACAAGCGGTGATATCCAAGGCAGTATTGTATCCAATTTCGGCAAATCCCAATTTCTCCAACTCCTGATAGAAAAAGGGCACCAACGATTCCTTTACATAAGGAATCAATATATTTTGACGCAGGCTCAATCTAATTTCGCCGGCTGCATATTTTTCCACCAAATCTGCCAATTGCCTGGCTTTTTCTATATAAAAATCGCCCAATAATACCTTGACCCCAATGGCAACATATCCCTGTTGTTTTTGAGGAACCAAGTTGGTAGCCTTCCATTTATCAAAGGCCTTTTGGTCTTTGATGGTTACTTCCGGAGCTTCATTCCCGGCAATATTCACACTTGGATAGGCATCCGCATCTATTTCGTACGTTTGAACAGGTATAGCCAATTGCTCTTCTTCCAACAATTGTCTAAATCCGTCCAAACCAATATCCTTAATTAAAAATTTCATCCTGGCCTTTGCCCTACTTTTTCTTTCCCCATAACGGTCAAAAACACGAACTACACCTTCCATTAACGGTATAATCTTGTCTGTGGGCAGAAAAGAATAGATAACATCTGCATGTCTGGGCTGTGAGCCCAATCCTCCACCTAAAAGCACTTTAAACCCTCTTACTCCATTTTCTATCTTGGCAATAAATCCAAGATCGTGCATGTATGATAGACCTGTATCCTCATCCGAGGCTGAAAAGGAAACTTTAAACTTCCTTCCCATCTCCTGACTAATGGGGTTTCTTAAAAAGTATTGAAACAGTGCATGTGCATAGGGAGAAACATCAAAAGGTTCGTTTATATCTATTCCAGCAGTTTCACTGGCGGTAACGTTCCTCACCGTATTCCCACAGGCTTCCCTGATCGTAATATCATCCTGTTCCAACTGCGCCCATAATTCCGGGGTACGGTTAATATCCACATAATGGATCTGGATATCCTGACGGGTTGTTATATGTAGTCTGCCGGTAGAGTATTCTTCCGATACATCACATATCCTTCTTAACTGCTGGGAGCTAACTTTACCATAGGGTAATTTTATACGAATCATTTGGACCCCTGGCTGTCGTTGCCCATAAATTCCCCTTGCCAAACGTAGACTACGGAATTTTTCCTCATCCAAATTACCGCCTTGAAATTCACGGATCTTAGCTTCCAAGGCTATAATATCCTGTTCTACAATCGGGTTTTCCACTTCTGTTCTAAAAGACCGCATGCTACTTTTATTTTATATTCAAAATAATTAAATTCATTTAAAAGGCTTATCCCATAGGGATAATAGATTAAACTGACAACAATTCCACACCCTAAGGTACGGAAGACGGTTTAGTTTATAAACCCAACCCCAGCTGTTGTATTGGATTGATTATCTATTAGGATAAAGGAGCCATTGGTTCTGTGATTCTTGAAGGAATCATAAAAAATTGGCTTGTTCAATCTAAAGGTGACCTGTGCTATATCGTTCATGCCCAAAGAAGTGATAGAGGTATCTATACCAGAGTAATCTGGATTAATCTTATGGTGAATGTTCTCAACTTTTGCCAAAACCTTGTTTACCCCGTGCTGTACTACATATTTGCTTCCCACGGTTAAATTTTGGGAATCCATCCATGAAACCGTAGCTGTAAATTGTTTGTCTATAGTAGGCAAATCCCCTGCCTTGACCAACATATCCCCCCTGCTTACATTAATCTCGTCTTCCAAGGTAATGGTAACGGAAGAGCGTCTTGTTGCCGTTTTATACTTTTTGTCGTAGAAATAAATATCCTTAATCTTGGATTTGGTCATTGATGGCAAGACCACGACTTCGTCACCAACACTCAGCTCCCCTCCGTACACTTTACCGGCAAATCCCCTAAAATCGTGGAATTCCTCCGTTTTGGGACGTATCACATATTGCACTGGAAATCTTGGGGTACCTACATTATAGATATCCTTTCTGTCCAATCCTTCAAAATGCTCCAATAAGGTCTGCCCTTTGTACCAAGTCATTTTCTCCGACCTGTTTACCACGTTATCCCCCTTAAGTGCACTAACCGGAATAAAGGTTATTTTCTGGTCCTGATAATCCCGTTTGCTCATCAATTTCTCAAAATCGGCCTTGATCTCGTTATATCTTTCTTCCGAATAATCAACCAAGTCCATTTTATTAATGGCTACAATAACATCTTTGATCCTCAATAAATTATTGATAAAAAAGTGTCTATTGGTCTGCTCTATCACTCCTTTTCTTGCATCGATCAAAATAATAGCTGCTTGGGAGGTAGAAGCACCTGTAACCATGTTACGTGTATATTCCACATGTCCAGGAGTATCCGCTATAATATAACTCTTGTTGGGCGTAGAGAAGTAGATATGCGCTACATCTATAGTAATTCCTTGTTCCCTTTCCGCCACCAAACCATCGGTAGCCAAAGAGAAATCCAGATAATCATATCCTTTTTGCTTGCTGGTCTTTTCAATGGCCTCCAACTTATCGTCGGTAAGGGATTTGGTATCATACAGCAATCTCCCTATCAAGGTACTTTTACCGTCATCTACACTTCCTGCTGTTGCTATTTTTAGTACTTCCATTTCTATTGTGTTTTGTATTTGGCATGAGATTCCGTTGACAATTTTCACAAGTGCCAACCCACTTCAAATGCCGACTTTAAAAGTATCCTTGTTGTTTTCTTTTCTCCATGGCGGCTTCGGAGCGCTTATCATCTATTCTAGCTCCCCTTTCCGAAATCTTGGACTCCCTAATTTCGCCAACTACCTTTTCAATGGTATCTGCGTGTGACAATACCGCCGAAGTACAACTCATATCCCCAACAGTTCTAAAACGAACCATACGCTCTTCCACCTTTTCATCTTCAGAGCGAAAAACCACATCATCTTCGGCCGACCATATAAATCCGTCCCTAAGGAATATCTTTCTCTTATGGGCAAAATAAATGGACGGTATTTCTATTTCCTCTTTTTGGATATAGCTCCAAACATCCAATTCTGTCCAGTTACTTATTGGAAATACCCGTACGTTCTGTCCCAACTCTATCTGCCCGTTCAACATATCGAACAACTCTGGACGTTGGTTTTTCTCGTCCCACTGACCAAAATCGTCACGTACCGAAAAGATACGTTCTTTGGCGCGTGCCTTTTCTTCATCCCTCCTGGCTCCACCGATACAGGCATCAAATTTAAATTCCTCAATGGCATCCAACAAGGTAGTGGTCTGTAACATATTCCTGCTGGAGTATTTCCCAGTTTCCTCTACCACTTTTCCCTGATCTATGGAATCCTGAACCTTACGAACAATTAATTCCACCCCCAATTCCTTGACCAACTTATCCCTAAAAGCTATAGTTTCCGGGAAATTATGCCCCGTATCTATATGCATTAACGGGAAAGGTATCTTAGCCGGAAAAAAGGCCTTTTGTGCCAATCTCACCAAGGTAATGGAATCTTTACCTCCCGAAAAAAGCAACACCGGCTTTTCAAACTGCGCCGCAACTTCCCTTAAAATATAAATTGCTTCGTTCTCCAAAGCATTATTGTTCAATACTTCCAATTCATTAGATCCGCTCACGTCTACTACTGTTTCCAATTCTGATTCTACAATGCTCACAATAATTCTGTATTTAATTGGCCTTCCTGTATTGGAAGCAATCGCCAATTGTTAATATTCCTTTCTTAGGTATGCAGTCCACATTCCCGGTTTTCCAATACCTTGGTGGGGTCAAAATATTTATGCTCATTGGGCAAATTCCTGTCCTTTAGGTAAGCATCCAATTGACTATCATTATAATGATAAAATGGACTCACCTTTAAAACCCCGTCCTTGCTTAAACTTAATATATCCAGCGAATCCCTTAGAGCGGTCTGGCCCTGTCTAAGATTCGTAAACCACACATCGGGTTTATGCTCTTCCATAGCCCTTCTAAACGGCTCCAATTTTACCTGCTCCGTAAAAAGTTGATGCCTGGGATCATCTATACCGGGGATCCCCATTATAGCATCCCTGTGCGAAGAGGTTTGCTTGGGTACATACAGCTTTATATTTAAATGCAATCTTGCAATTAGCTCTTCGGCATGTTTGTATGTATTGGGCGTATTGTAACCAGTATCGCACCAAATCACAGGTATATAAGGGGAAACATCCGTTACGGCATGCAAAATGGCCACCTCATATGGACGGAAATTGGTAGTTACCAATGGTTTCTCGGCAGACTGTATTGCCCAGGAAATTATCTCCTCTGGCGGAATCCCCTTAAATTGTTGATTTAACTTATGTATCTGTTGCTCTGTGTATGCCATGATCCTCAATGCTTTAATTTCCTTGAATATTTCCGTTCTACTTCCCCCAACTTATCTTGTTCCAGATTCTTTCATGAAAGAAGTACAACAACATCTTGGTAAACAACTCCACAACTCCAATTGAAAAGGCAACTGACAATGTACCGGTAACGATCCAAGAAATAAGAATGGTGTCCAGAGTTCCAATAATTCTCCAACTAATAGATTTGGCAATACTCCTTTTAGGATTTTCGGAGGACTTATCCGCCTTATAACTTTTGGTTACAGTATTTGAATTATTATTTGAAATTAATTGTTCGGCAATCATATGACAAAAAACTTAAATTTATTACCCTATCGATTTAATAGAGTAAGCAAAAATAGAAATATTTTGCAAAACACAATAAAAAAATATAGTTAAAATTCAACTTACCCTATAAATTTAGTAGATTAACAAAATTTCCCTTGATTTTTAACGATAATGAACGCCCCTGACCAGAATACGGCAAAAACCACCGAACAAACCTGAAAATACTGTTTATGGCACCTAAGGTACCAGGTCGGCAAGTGTATTGTTCCTAAAGACTTCCAGAGTACTATCCCTGACCTGTAGCATTAATTTATGTACGGAACAGCTGGCCTCATCCGGACAGTCCTCACATTTTTCGTAGAAGTTTAAACTTACGCAGGGCACCATCGCTATTGGGCCCTCCAATACCCTCATCACAGTAGTCATTGGAATATCTTTGGGTTCCTTAATTAGGTAATACCCTCCACCTTTTCCTTTTTTGGAACCAAGAAGTCCCGTTTTTCTCAAAGTGAGAAGAATACTCTCCAGAAATTTTTGGGAAATGTTTTCATGTTTGGCTATTTCAGATATCTGAACAGGGGTACGCCCCTTTTGAGCCGCCAAGAAGGTTAGTGCCTTTAATCCGTATTTTGTCTTTTTGGAAAGCATGCAGCGAAGATAAGGAAAATTAACATTCGCTATAAGGCTTGTCCCATTTTTACAAAAACGGGCCAAGCGCTATTTTAAACTTAGTGCGATCCTCCTACCCCAGTGCTTGTTCAATATCCGCTATTATATCATCTATATGCTCCAAGCCTACCGACACCCGAACCATACCATCGGTAATACCCGATGCCAATCTTTCTTCAATGGACAACTTACTGTGTGTGGTTGATGCCGGGTGTGTGACTATACTTCTTGAATCCCCTAAATTAGCGGACAAGGACAACATTTTTATACCGTTGAAGAATTTCTGTCCGGCTTCAACACCACCTTTTACTTCAAATGCCACTACACAGCCCCCTGCCCTCATCTGTTTCTTGGCCACTTCATATTTAGGATGCGATTTTAAAAAGGGATATTTTACCCAATTGACCTTGGGGTGGCCTTCTAGGAATTCGGCCAATTTCAGGGCGTTGTCACAATGTTTATCCACCCGTAACGCCAAAGTTTCCAAGCTTTTGGACAGTACCCATGCATTAAAAGGCGATAGGGACGGACCCGAAATTCTGGAAAAACGATACACCCTATCTATCAAGGCCTTGCTTCCCACAGTAATACCGGCCAACACCCTGCCCTGTCCGTCCATTAGTTTGGTTCCAGAATGGATGACCAAATCGGCGCCGAATTTAATAGGTTGCTGTAAATAGGGCGAAGCAAAGCAATTATCTATAATATAAATCAAATTGTGCTTTTTGGCAAAATGGCCCAATTCTTCCAAATCCAAAACATCCACTCCGGGATTGGTAGGAGTTTCTGCATAGATGATTTTGGTCTTAGGAGTCACCAATGCCTCCAATGTATCCAGTTCATCAATTTTAAAATAACTGGTGGAAACATTCCATTTAGGAAATATCTGCGTAAACAAACTATGGGTAGATCCAAATATACTTCTAGCAGAAATAATATGGTCTCCACTTTCCAACAGGGCCGCAAAGGTAGAAAACACGGCTGCCATACCGGAGGCAAAGGCAAAACCATCCTCGGCACCTTCCATCTTACAAACCTTTTCAACAAACTCCGAGGAATTGGGATTGCTATACCTGGAATAAATATTGCGTTCCTTTTCTTCTGCAAAGGAAGCGCGCATGTCCTCTGCATCCTCAAAAATAAAACTCGAAGTTAAATACATAGGAGTGGAATGCTCCAAAAACTGGGTACGTTCTGTTTGGGTGCGTATCGCTTCCGTTTCAAATTTAAAATTCTTTTTCATTATTTCTAATCTATCTAATTCTTTTGGCCTCCATTACAATGGAAGCTTTAGTTACATTTTTTGTCTCCTGTTCAAGGGAAAGTGTATTGATGTTCCGGCCCACGGACATTTCCCATTGGGATTACCCCAGTGGCTTTTCGGAGCCGAAGACACATTCAAATTCTTCCCCTCTCAACCCTAACCGATTTCGACTACGCTCAATCTCCGAATATCAACGGTGGCTGGATTCAACCGATGCCATGTCCAAACATCCTTCTTCTCAACTATGCCCGATTTCGACTACGCTCAATCTCCAATCTTTTCCCGGTGGCTGAGCGGAGCCGAAGCCACGAACCAATTACTTATTATACTTCTCTTCAACATAATATTTATAATGGGATTCATTTTTACATTCAGCAAGACCATTTAATTTTGCTAAATCCCCATTAATCAATGCCTCCTTTTTATTACGGCTCCAACCTTGTATTTGCTTTTCGCGATAAAATGCTTTATCAATCCTATCATATTCCTCTATGTACAACAACTTAATTGGAAGCCTCTTCTTTGTGTGGTTAGACCCCTTGCCATCAGCGTGTTCCTTTAACCTCTTGTCTAAATCCACTGTACTACCACAATAATAACTTCCATCTGAACATTCCAATATATACAGGAAACCTTTCACACTTTAAATAAAATTAAAACCATTTTATCTCAAATACCCATAATCTCGATTTCGACTACGCTCAATCTCCGAATATCAACGGTGGCTGAGCCTGCCTGTCGGCAGACAGGCGGAGCCGAAGCCACAGAAGTTTAACCTTTTTCAGCAATCCTCAAAATATCCCCAAAAACCCCTCTGGCCGTCACAGCCGCACCTGCGCCTGCTCCTTGTATTACCAAGGGATGCTGTCCATAAGACTCCGTATAAATCTCAATAATGGAATCGGACCCCTTTATTTGCCCTAGTGCACTTTCCTTGGGAACAGAGATCAATTTTACTTCCAATTTCCCCTTTTCCTTGTTCAAGTCTCCTGAAAGGTCGCCCACATAGCGTAACACGTATCCTGGTTTTTGCGCCTTCTTTATCTTGCTAAACTTTTCATCCAAAACATCCAGTTGTTCCAAAAAGCTTTTTACATCAACATCTTGCAAGGACTCTGGGATTAGATTTTCAATTTGAATATCCGAAAACTCATTGCTCAGATCCAGCTCCCTGGCCAAAATGAGTAATTTCCTACCCACATCGTTCCCCGAAAGATCTTCGCGCGGATCCGGCTCGGTATACCCCAAATCCATTGCTTCTTTTAAAATTTCCCGGAATGATGCGTCCTTTTCAGAAAAAGTGTTGAAAATATAACTTAGGGACCCCGAGAACACCCCTTTTATTCTTGTTATATTCTCTCCTGAAAGATGTAACAACTTAATGGTATCTATCAACGGAAGTCCCGCCCCAACATTGGTTTCATATAAGTACTGTTTTTGATGTTTGGCAAGCTCCTCCCTGAGCAACTGATAATAATCGAAACCCAAGGTATTGGCAATCTTATTGGACGAAACCAAATCAAAACCGTTATCCACAAAATCAAAATACGAGGCCACAAAATCCTCATTGGCAGTATTGTCCACAGCAATGAGGTTCTCCAAATGATTATCCTTGGCGTATTTAAAGATATCGTTTAATTTATAAGGTATTGCCTTGGTTTCCATGGCACTTTTCCAGTTTTTGGAAATACCATTTTTACTCAATAACACCTTTTTGGAATTGGCTACCGCAAAAACATTGATATTAATACCTTTTCTTTTTTCAATGGTCTTATTGGATTTAAGAATTTGATCAATGAGGGTACCCCCCACGTTTCCATGGCCAAAAATGGCCAAATTTACTTTTTTACTGATTCCAAATATCTGACCATGTACTACATTCAGTGCCTTGTGCAAATCTGATTTTTTAACCACCAAACTCACATTTTTTCCCGAAACAGTATTGTTGAACAACAGGGGAACCACCTGGTTTTTGATGAGCGCATTAAATGGTTTATGAAACGTACTAAGGTCCTGTCCCACTATGGAAATTACAGATACCTGATCTATTACCGTAATATTGTTAATATCCTGTAATTTGAAATCGGTTTGAAATTCCTCTTCCAAGGAAGTTTTGGCCAAATTGGCATTTTTAGCGTCTACCACCAGACCAATCCCTCTTTCAGAAGACCCCTGGGAAATAATACTTACACTTATATTATTATTGCCCATTGTCCTAAAAATACGGGCATCCACCCCCACCTTACCCAATAGACCACGACCTTCCAAATTGATCAAGGCCATATTTTCAATAACGGACAAGGATTTGATACCTTCCTTACTGGTCTTGGCACTGATCAATGTACCCTCGTTATCGTTGTTGAAAGTATTTAGGATCCGTAATGGAATATTCTTTTCTATTAATGGAATAATTGTCTTGGCATGTAGGATATTGGTTCCAAAATTTGCCAGCTCATTGGCTTCGCTATAGGATAGTTCCGAGATTCTTTTGGCCTCGGTGACCAAATCCGGATTGGCCGTAAATATACCATCTACGTGGGTGTAATTCTGCAACTCCTCGGCATTGAGATAATTGGCCAATAAGGCGGCAGAATAATTACTCCCGTTTCTACCCAAGGTGGTTGTTTCGTTTAGTTCATTGGAGGCAATGAACCCGGTAGTTACCACTACAGCATCCAGATCCAATTTCCCAAACTCACTTTTTACATTTTCCTTGGACAAGGCCTCCAATACCTTTGCGTCGCCAAAATTTGAATCTGTTTTAATAAGCTGTCTCGAATCTATGAATTTGGCATTGACGCCCTTGCCAATAAGCAATTTGGCTACCAATTTTGCCGAAAGCAATTCTCCATAAGCTAAAACCTGATCCTTTATTTTAGGACTATAATCGCCCAATAAAGCCACCCCTTCGAACAATTTTACCAATCCCCTAAATTCCTCGGAAAGATTAACATTGCCATAGGTATGCTTTTGATATTTTTCAAATTCTTCAAAATCCGTTACATAATCCAACCCCTTGGCAGCCTTGTCCAACATAGCTTCCAATTGGTCCGTAGCCTTGTTCCTGGCTGAAACCACTACTGCTATATTTTCACCATCCTTAACCTTTGTCGTTATTATTTGAAGTACAGTATCCAACCCTACTCCATTGGCCAATGACTTGCCGCCAAATTTTAGAACTTTTACTTTTTTAGATCTTCCATTTCGCTCAAAAACTCCTTTTAGCAACTCTTCCATTTGATTGAATTCTATCAGGAAGGCATCGTGACCGTGTAAGGAATGTATTTCCCCATAGGTTACATTGCTGTTTGCCTGGGCCAATTTTTTAAAGGTATCCTTATTTTCCTGGGCCGTAAAAAAAAGGTCGGAATCTACGCCAACGATGTGAATGTTGGTATCGCTATTTTGAAGATTAATAAATGCCTCTTCCCCATTTCTATTGATATCAATAGTCTTCAGCAGCTGGTTCATTAATTTGTAGGCCGACAGCTGAAAGCGCTCCTGTAATTTTTTACCATGGTGCGTTAACCAGCTCTCCACATTAAAGACTTTCAGCTCCTCATTGGTACTTCTTTTAAACCGCTCCTTAAAGGATTCCGGCGTCCTATAGCAGAGCATGGCATGCATACGCGCATCGTGCACGGGCTGCTTTGAGTTGATAAGGAACTGTTCCTGTATCTGGCAATTGGCAATAAGCCAATCCGTAGACTTCCAATCCGACGCTACCGGAATAAGATGTTCCGTTAAGTGCGGATCCAGTGCCGCCATCTCCCACGCTATACCCCCTCCTAATGAACCCCCTATCAGGGCATACAACTTACTTATTTTCAAGGCTTCCAATCCCAGAAGGAAAATCTTGGCAATGTCCTTGGCCACAAAATCCTTATAATTATCTATTACAAACCCATCATACCCATTTCCGGGTATATTAAAGCACAGAATGGTGTACTTTTTGGTGTCTATGCATTTGCCTTCACCGATCAATGTTGTCCACCAGCCATGTTCGCCAGCCACATCGGAATTACCTGTAAGGGCATGGTTCACCATAATAATGGGTGCGGAATGCAATGGTTGGCCAAATATCTCGTAGGACAGATTAATGTCCAGGGTTTTGCCGCTATAGGTAACGTATTTATTTATTGAAAGATGATGTAACATAAGTTTTATAATTATTCCAGGAAGAACATGGTCGTTGCGTACAAAGTTATATGGGAGTGCCTTTATTTACTAGCTGCTATTTTCTGCACTCCCACATTACTTTATCAATGAATATTTATGTGGAAATTTTATGGAATTTACGCTAAAACAGATTTGTCTATGGTTGAAAATGCCTGTACCAAATCCGCCTTTATATCTTCGATATCCTCCAGCCCCACGCATAGACGTATTAAATCCTTGGTTACCCCGGTAGTATGTTGGGCTTCATCGTCCAATTGTTGGTGCGTTGTGCTAGCTGGGTGAATGATCAATGACTTGGTATCTCCAATATTTGCCAATAATGAAAATAGCTTGGTTTCATCAACTACCTTTTTAGCCGATTCGTATCCTCCCTTAACCCCGAAGGTCACTATCCCGCTTTGTCCGTTGGGGAGGTATTTTTTGGCCAAGGTATAATAAGGACTGGACGGAAGTCCTGGATAGTTTACCCATGCCACTTCCTTTCTACCTTCCAACCATTTGGCCAATTCCAAAGCATTTTCACTGTGTTTTTTGATACGTAGTTCCAAGGTTTCCAAACCTTGAATAATTTGAAAGGCATTAAAGGGGCTCAAGGCAGCACCAAGGTCCCTTAAGCCTTCAATTCTCACCTTGGCTATAAAGGCAGCGGCACCCAGAACATCGTGATAAACCAAACCATGGTATCCGGGAGATGGCTCAGTAAACTCAGGGAATTTACCACTGCTCCAATCGAAAGTACCGGCATCCACTATAGCACCCCCCATGGAAGTACCATTGCCATTTATATATTTGGTAAGGGAATGGATTACTATGTTAGCTCCGTGTTCAATTGGTTTTACCAAAGCACTTGTAGCAACAGTATTATCCACTATAAAAGGTATTTTAGCCTTTTTGGCTACTTCGGATATTGCTTTCAAGTCCAATACGTCCAATTTTGGATTCCCTAAGGATTCCACAAAAATGGCCCTGGTATTTTCCTGAACGGCATTGGCAAAATTCTCCTCGTCGCCCGGCTCAACAAAGGTGGTGGTTATACCCAACCTAGGCAAAGTCACCGACAACAGATTATAGGTACCTCCATAAAGACTACTCGAAGCCACTATATGATCCCCCGCTCTAAGCAGGACCAACAAAGCTGTAGAAATGGCTGCCGTACCGGAAGCTGTAACCACACTGGCAATACCACCTTCCAAAGCCGCCAAACGCTGCTCTAAAATGTCATTGGTAGGGTTGTTAAGCCTAGTGTAAATAAATCCAGGTTCCGATAAATTAAAAAGATTGGCCGCATGGTCGGTATTATTAAATACGTAGGCCGTATTCTGATAAATAGGTACAGCCCTGGTTCCTGCTGTCAATTTTGTGTCATGTCCGGCATGCAGAGCATTTGTTGAAAATTTTTGAGTACTCATGATTTCTTGTTTTTTTATATTATTAAAATAGATAAAATAAAAAGCCAAAACAAATAATGCCGACAATGCAATATTATAAAATCAAAAAGTTAAGAAGAAAGTCAGCTACAGAAGTAACCGTTAGTGTTATCTGCCATGGATACTTTAAATCAAAAAAAAAAATGATCCAGTATTTAGGTAGAATTTAGCACCTTCTTTAATAAATGATCAAAGGGTTGCTAAGGCTTCAAAGGGTCTATTCCCTCCACCTTTCTTGATAACAATTCAATAAGTGTTTGAACTTTTAGGTTTGCAAATATAGGTATGGAAAATTCTTTTTTCCTAATCTTTTCAAAAAAATTATAAATTGAAGGCTTGTTTCACCAAATCAACAGCATCCAATTTCTCCCAAGTGAATAATTCCACTTCCTTTTCCACACGTCCGTTATAAGGCGATTCAAAAACCTTGGTCATTTTTTTAGGTTCCTTGCCCATATGTCCGTAGGCCGCCGTTTCCAAATAAATCGGGTTTCTGAGTTTTAACCTATCCTCTATGGCAAAAGGACGCATATCGAACAATTGGGCTACTTTCTTAGCAATCTCCCCATCGCTCAATGCCACCTTGGCCGTGCCATAGGTATCAACAAAAATTGAAGTGGGCTCCACTACCCCAATAGCGTAACTAACCTGTACCAATATTTCATCGGCAACCCCGGCAGCAACGAGATTTTTGGCAGCATGCCTTGCGGCATAAGCTGCACTGCGATCTACTTTACTAGGGTCTTTTCCGCTAAACGCGCCACCACCATGGGCACCTTTGCCGCCATAAGTATCCACAATAATCTTTCTTCCGGTTAATCCTGTATCCCCATGGGGCCCACCTATGACAAATTTTCCGGTTGGGTTTATATGATACTTTATAGTATCATTAAAAAGCTTTTGTATTGCCATTGGCAATTGTTCCTTTACCCTTGGGATTAGAATGGAGATAATATCCTTCTTAATTTTCGCCAACATTAAATCATCATCCCCATCAAACTCATCATGCTGGGTAGAAACAACAACAGTATCTATACGTTGGGGTACATTATCATCGGAATATTCTATAGTCACCTGTGCCTTGGCATCTGGCCTTAAATAGGTAATAGCATCCCCACTCCTTCTCAAATCGGCCAAAACCTGCAATATTTTATGGGAAATATCCAAGGCCAAGGGCATATAATTTTCTGTTTCCTTAGTGGCATAACCGAACATCATACCTTGGTCTCCCGCCCCTTGGTCTTCCTTTGCACCACGGTCCACTCCTTGGTTGATCTCTTTGGACTGCTCATGGATCAAAGAAATTACACCACAAGAATCCCCACTAAACTTGTAATCCCCATTGGTATACCCAATTTTATTGATAACATCCCTTGCTATTTGTTGTACATCCAGGTAGGTATGACTCTTGACTTCCCCGGCCAATACCACTTGACCAGTGGTGACCAACGTTTCACAAGCCACCTTACTTTCCGAGTCAAAGGCCAAAAAATGGTCCAATAGCGCATCGCTGATCTGATCTGCTATTTTATCTGGATGCCCTTCACTAACCGATTCCGAAGTAAATAAATATGCCATAAATCCTTTCTATATAAAAATTAATAAGGATTTGACCAAGTACACTAGAGAAGAGTGGGTGTTACAGTTCCAAGGGAACAAAACAACTTAAACTGCTTTAGCATTTTGTTATGCCGAAACTAATCCAGCACATGAGGTTGCAATCAGTCAAATCCTTCCTCGATATTTTTCGCGTACAAAAGTACAAGAATTCTTGACGTAACTAAAAATGTTTAACAACAATTTTTGGATTGACCCTAAAAATCTATAAATCGTATTTTACGGTAAACAAGATATACCGGGGTTGAATGAAATAAGAGGAGGTCGTAAAATACAATTCGTTGGTGCTATCCCTATTCAGGGTTTCCGTTCCAAGTAGGTTGGTTCCCTTTATCCCAAATTCCCATGGACTGTCCTTTTGCTGGTAACTGAGGTTACCTTCCAAAAAACTATAGGTATTGTCTATCGTATTTTCTTTGTCCATGTACTTATAGTAGTCGTAATCCATGGTAAAAATGAAGCTTTTCAGAAAGGTGGCATCAAACTTTGCATAGGGCCGATCTGTATAAAAGGTAGTGGCCCTACCCCCGTTATCATAATTATTTACCGTATATCTATACCCTACTTCCAGGTTGGGCAAATTTCTAAAATTAGTAGCTAATGAAGAATTATAACTCTGGGTAAAGGATTCCGATCTTCTTGGCTGAAGGTCAATAATATTATTGGTGGCAGACCAAGAAACATTTGCCCCCACGGAGGCCTTAATTTTCCCAAAAGTGCGCTGGTACCTGCCATTGGCACTTAAGGATTCGTCTTCCAAATTTGAGTTTATGGTAGTACCTATCCTGTTAATGCCGATTATTTCCGAAGAACTTTTAAGCGCATCTATTCGCTTTGTGTAGGCAATATTTCCAAAAATATTAGTGAAATTGAACATATTAAAACTGAAGAAATTCAATGATAGGTTATGGTTCAAAGCACTTTCCAAATCCCTGTTCCCCGAATAAACGGAGTTGTAGTTGTTGAGCACATAGGCCTCTGCAAAACTATTGACATCCGTGAAAGATCTTGACACCCTGTAGTTAAACCTAATGTTTTCCGATTTTTTAAGTTGTGCATTAATATACAGGTCCGGCAACAAGGCGGTTAGATTATCCTCAACGGTAGTTCCCAGTTGATCATTTTTTGTGCCGTATTGATGCAAGGTTAGACCGGGGTTAAAGGTAAAAATCCCGGCTATTACCTTATAATGAAACCCTAAATACAAATCCGAAATAGTATAGGTTACATCGTTGTTAAATTCGCTGTCCACAAAATTCAGTGGCGCCCCTCCATCCAATATTTGAAAAATTCCTGAATTGAAATTCTGATGACTCTGTGTAGTACCCAGAGTAAAATTCAAATTACTCTTTTGGCCGGTAACCCAATAGTAATCCAACTTCGCATCCACTTTATTGGTAATTGTATTCTTACCTTGATTGAGGTTGTAGATACTCTGATTTTCATCTGCCGGAAAAATATCGGTAAAGGCAAAATTGTCCCTTATGGCATTGTAAAATGGATCTTCATCCTGATAAATATGTTGTGCCTCAAAAGCAAAAATATTTTTTGAGTTTAAAGTAGTATAATAAATATTGGCATTTTGATTTACGGAAATGGGCTTTTGCTTTTTCATTTCCGTAATTTCATCGGTTATGGTGGAAACAGAAATAACATTCTCCATCTCATTATCATTGGACTGTTTCAAAAGAATGTCATAATCAAATTGAAACCTTTCATTAGGCTTGTACATGGAACTGAACTTCGCCAAGCCCAAATGGGCGGTTTGATCGGTTGAAGTAGTGGCATCCTCTGTTTCATTGGAGGAGATATACACCCTTCTTGTTTGGTTTTCCATGAGGGTTCCGGTATAGGAATAAAGACCAAAGCCGCTCAAGTCCCAATTTTCTTTAGGGGAATAACTAAAATTCACAGCGGCAAACTTGGTATCTATATTTTTTGCCCTATTGTTCTGCAGACTGGAAAGCCCCAATCCATCCCCGCCAATATTTATGGAACTTCCACTGGAACTGCCCAGATTTCTAAATCCACCGGTAAAACTCTGGTAATCCCTTCTATTAAAAGGAGCTTCCCCAATATTATTAAGATCGGTTATAATATTTATGCTATAATCCGGACTGTAGTAAAACAGTTTTGGATGTGCCAAATAACTATCATTGGTACCAAGGCCTGCTGTTATTTCCCCGAACCAAAACCTCTTCTTCCCTTCCTTCAGCTTAATATTAAGCGCAACATTGTCCGTATCATTGGTTAGTCCCTTCATTTGGGTTACCTCATTAAAATTCCTCAAAACCTCTATTTTATCCAAGGCATTGGCCGGAATATTTTCTGCCGCCAACTTGGAGTCCCCGTCAAAGAAGTCCTTGCCCTCCACCATTACTTTGGTCACTTGTTTGCCCTCTACCTCTATTTGCCCATCATCATTTATTTCTACCCCAGGTAAATTGGCCAGCACATCCTTAAGCTTCTTTTCCGTACCCGTAACAAAAGAATCCGTATTATAAACTATGGTATCTCCCTTCACCGAAACCGGCATCTCATAGGTTACCTCAACCTCGTCCAATTGATTGGCTTGCTCGTATAGTACAATGTCTTTCTCAACATCGGTCGTAGGTGCCGTAAAAGAAAACTCTTCCGTCTTAAAACCCAAATAACTTACGCGAACGTTAAAATTTGCACCGGATTTTAAATTTAGTTTATAGAGTCCACTGTGGTTTGTAATGCCATAGGATTCCAACGCCTTGGTTTCTGTATTTATGGCAATGACATTTGCCATATCGATTCCCACTCCCGTGGAATCCTTAACTGTTCCCGTTAGGGTAATTTCTTGCCCAAAAGCTGAAGTAAAAGCAAAAATAGCCAGCAGTACGGAATAAACATTCTTATTGTACATCTATAAAAAAATTAAAATACCTAAATTATTTAATGTAACTAAAAGCAGTTGAAACTATGGCCTGCCACCCCCACCACCTCTATTGCCTCCACCTCCACGACGACGAAAATTCTCCCTCATTTCGGCCATCTTATCTTTGGAAATTTTATCATATTCCTCCTGTGTAACCGTCTTGCCCTTATTTGGAGCCTTTATCTCTTTCTTCTCTGTAGGATTGAGCACCAATTTTGTACACAGTACAACCGTAATATCATCGCTGACCTCCAAGATAAGGCCCGGAAGCCCCCAATACTCGCCTGGACCTTGATTTACCGGAACATCCGGAGTATACCACGCTGTTACCTCTATATCCTTTTCTATATATTCCTCCTCCTTATTTTCATCATTGCCTCCTCCCCTGCGAAAAATTGCCCGCATATTGGGCCTCTTAATGGTTTTGGTTGCAGTAGCCTTAAAGGCGGTATAATTACCAATCTGCTTTGATTCCCCTCCAAGTTTCCATTCCAATTTGGGCAATTGATCATCCACCAAAAAAATCTTCCCCAAAAGTTCGTTCTTCACCAGATACCTACCTTCTTTCACATCTTTGTAATAATCGCCCCCTGCTCCGGCCATCATTCCAAATCGTCTACCGCCCCTATCATTTCCGGGCTGCTCCAACCTTTCCTCCTCCTTATAGATCGATGTGGTCTTATCAAAGGTTAAAATATAGGTCCGTTCATTGGCTTCCTTCATCCTTTGCATTATTTCCTTCTTTCTATCCTCTGGTATTTGCCTTCCGCCAAAATCCATATTTACACTAGTCTTGCTAAAATAAGTAGCCTCACCCTGAAAATCCTGGGCATAAATTCCGAATTGGGACGCCAATAGCATCAAAGAGAAAAAATAGAAACCTTTCATTATTTTACATTTTATATCAAGTTTAAGACTACAACAATTTGATTTGGTTTAATCCGAAATCAATAAAAATTACAATTATCCTTTCCCATAAGTTTTTTATCGGATATTCTTCCAAAGATTTTAACATACCCCCGATATCTTGTATATTGTACCTCTTTATTACAAGTGCAAAAAACACTAACCATAATTACAAACCTATGCATATCGCCGTTGCAGGAAATATTGGGGCTGGCAAAACAACCTTGACAAGATTATTATCCAAACACTACCAGTGGGAGGCCCAATTTGAAGATGTGGTTGACAATCCCTATTTGGACGACTTTTACAATCAAATGGAAAGATGGAGCTTTAATCTCCAGATATACTTCTTAAACAATAGGTACAGACAAATTTTACAGATCAGGAAAGGTGGCAAAGACACTATTCAGGACCGGACCATTTATGAGGATGCCCACATTTTTGCCCCAAACCTCCATGCCATGGGCTTAATGACCAATAGGGATTTTAGCAATTACACCAGTCTATTTGAATTAATGGAGACCTTGGTTCAACCGCCGGACTTGTTAATTTACCTAAGAAGTTCCATCCCAAATTTGGTGAACCAAATCCACAAGCGGGGACGGGAATATGAAAACAGCATTTCCATTGATTATTTAAGCCGATTGAACGAACGTTACGAGGCATGGGCACAAAGCTATGAAAAAGGCAATCTCTTGGTTATTGATGTAGACAAATTGAATTTTGTAGACGAACCGGAAGATTTGGGATTGGTCATCAATAAAATCGACGCCGAGATCAATGGCCTTTTTTGAAGCACAGACCTAGGCACTTTCAGGAGTTAGCTTAATTTTGTAGAACACATAGAATATTAACTGCCCTTAGATTTTATTTAGGGTCATTTTTTTATGCCCGATCATGATTTTTGGACAGGAGGTATGCTCTT